>SVMH01000042.1 GCA_015067525.1 Oscillospiraceae bacterium
CACCGACGCGCAGCTGGAGATCCTCTGGGGCGAGTACGGCGTGGTGCTGCCGGATTCGATGCGGCCGGTGGAGGACGTCGCCATCGACGACTGGGAAGAGGACGACTTCATGGACGGCTTCTGGGTCCAGTACGGCTACGCCATCGTGGTGATGATGCTGTGCCTGCTGTCGGCCAGCTATGTGATCCGCGCCGTCATTGAGGAAAAGGGCTCCAAGCTCATTGAACTGCTGCTTCTGAGTGTGAAGCCGCTGGCCCTGCTGACGGGCAAGATTTTGGCCGCCATGGTCTATACCTTCGGCACCCTGCTTGCCATGGTGTGCGCGTGGGCCGGCTCCCTCGTCATCACCGCCATGATTTTCGGCAGCGGCAGCGTGAGCGGTATTCTGGAGGTCATCTCCGGCGTGCTGCCCGCCCTGCAGACCGACCCTGTGCATCTGCTGGGTCTGGGCGCGGTGCTGCTCATCTCGCTGCTGCTGGGCTACCTCACCATGAGTATGCTGGGCGGCCTCTCCGGCGCCTGCTGCAGCAGCATCGACGATATGGGCTCTGCCAGCGGCACCGTCACCATGGTCACCATGGCGGGCTACCTCGCCGCCTGCGTGGTGTCCGCCATCCCGGGCAGCGGTGTGGCGCATTTCAGCGCCCTGTGCCCTGTGCTGAGTATGTTCTGCGCCCCCGTGCAGTACGCCCAGGGGAACATCTCCTTCTGGGTACTGCTTTTGTCATGGGTCATCCAGGCCGCGCTGGCCGCCGGCCTTGCGTGGCTGGCAGCCCGGGTCTACGCTGACCTCATCATCTACCGCGGAAACCGCGTGAAGCTCAAACAGCTGCTGGCCATGGCCCGCAGCGGAAAGGAGGCGGCACGATGAACAAGATGAAAGGCATAGGCCGCGTGTTCTCCTTCACCTTCCGCCAGCAGACCCGCACCGGCGGTTGGCGCGGCCTGACGGTAACGCTGGCGCTTTTGTGCTTCCTTGTGCCCGCCATCGTGCTGGGCGTCATGGCCCTGCGGGCCGACAGTCTCCACGCCGGGTACTACAACTCCGCCCCCGCGCCGGAGCCGCAGCGGATCTTCCCCCAAAGCGCCGTGAGCGCCATGCTCTTCACCGATGAGACGGACGATCCCATCACCGACTGGAGCTTCCTGCAGCCCCTGCACCCCGAGAGCTGGGGCGATGTAATCTATGCCGACGCCGCGGATACTGCGGCGGACGAACATGCCGTTTTTGTCACGCTGCGCCATGACGGCGTGCGCTATGAGGCACAGATGTCCCTTCCTGAGGACAGCGCCCTGACGGATGAGGATGTGGCCGCCTGCGAGACGTACCTCTGGGGCGTGCTGCCCACCATTCTGGAGGTGAAATCCGGCCTGACACCGGACCAGCTGGCGATCCTCTACGGCGGCGTGGACGTCACCATGCCCGACGCCCCCGAAGCGCCCCAGACCGACCCCACGGCCGGCGCCAAGGAGCTGCTGGGCATGCTGCTGCCGTACCTGTGCGTCATGGTCATGTATTTCCTTGTCCTTTTCTACGGACAGGGCGTGGCCAACAGCGTCATTCTGGAGAAAACCAGCAAGCTGATGGACTTCTTCCTCGTTTCGGTGGAGCCGGCGGCCATGGTGCTGGGCAAGGTGCTGGCCATCGCCGCGGCGGGCCTTTTGCAGCTGGGCCTGTGGCTTCTCTCCCTTGCCGGCGGCTTTGCCGTGGGCGCGGCGCTGTGCCGCTCCATCGCGCCGCAGGCACAGTTCGGCATCCTGACCTTCTTCGAGTCCCTCAGCCTCTTTGAGGGCATGTTCTCCCTACCCGCCATCGCGCTGGCGGTGGGCATCGTGCTGGGCGGCTTCCTGCTGTACTGCGCGCTGGCCGGTGTGGGCGGCGCGCTGGCCGGCAAGGCGGAGGACCTGAGCAGCACCAACGTGCTCTTCTCCCTGACGCTGGTGGCCAGCTTCCTCATCTGCCTGCTGGGCGGCAGCGGCGATGCGATGATCTCTGCGGCGGCGTGGCTCAACTTCGTGCCCTTCACCGCCATTCTGGTCACGCCCGCCCGTGTGCTGCTGGGTGAGGTGAGCCTCGGCGTGGGCGCGCTGAGCTTTGTCATTGTGCTGGCTTCGGCGGCGGTGGTGTGTCTGCTGGCCGGTAAAGTGTACCGCATGATGAGCCTTTATAAGGGCAACCCGCCCTCCCTGCGGCAGATGTTTACCATGCTGAAAGAGGACAAATAAGCGACAAAAAGAGCCGTTTCCCGTGTGGAAACGGCTCTTGTCTTTACTTTAGGATCCGGAAACTGCTGCGATAATATTCGATATCGCCCTCTTCGGCAAGACGGCTGAGCTCCCGGCTCAGCGCGCTGCGGTTCACGCCCAGGAAATCCGCCAGCTGCTGGCGATTGAAGGGGATGGTAAAGGTGGCGGAGTTTGCCCGCTTGGCCTCGTCACGGAGGTAGAGCAGCAGCCGCGGCCTTAGACCCGGCTCGGAGAGATAGGAAAGCCGCCGCCGCAGCGCCCAGAACTTCTCTGCCGCCTCGGCCAGCAGATTGTGCCGCAGCTGGGTGTGGCAGGGACAGCAGGCGCTGCACCCGCCCAAAATGTCGTCCACCGGCAAAAAGAGGACTTCCGCTTCCTCCGAGGCCCGCAGCGACACGGGGCTGGGCTGGCCGCCGGCCATCAGCAGATCGCCCACCACGCCGCCGGCGGTGTGCCGCGCCACCAGCTGCTCGCCGCCGTCGATGCGGTATTCCACCGCGTCCACCACGCCCCGCAGCACGATGCCGGCGTGGCGCACCTGCTCGCCCTCGTGCCAGAGGAAGGCACCCCTGCCATAGCGCCGCACGCTGGCGCCGAAGCAGGTGACAAGGTGCCGGATATCGGTTTCGCTCATGTTGCGGAAGAGGGAACAGGACTGTAAAACGTTCACAGGCAGATCCATAAAATCACGCTCCTTTCGTTGCCATGGCAACTACTTTGTTCTGCCCATATGATACGATAGAGTTACGAAAAAAGCAACAAAGGAAGTATCTGTTATGAAGAAAAAAGTGCTCTGGCTCACCTCCACCGCCATGATGATCGCGGTTCTTGTGTCGCTGCAGTATATCACCAAGCCCATGGGCCAGCTGGTCACCGGCTCGTGCGTCAATCTGGTGCTGGCTGTCACCGCGCTGGTGGTGGGTCTTTCCGGCGGCGTGACGGTGGCGCTGGTCTCTCCCGTCATGGCGTATCTCCTTGGCATCGCCCCCCAGATTCTGACCGTCCCCGCCATCATGGTGGGCAACACCGTGTTTGTCTGGCTGCTCCATGCGCTCATCAGCCGCAGCGAGGGCAAGGTGGCCGTGCATGTGGCCGCGTGGCTTTTGGCGGCTGTTGCCAAGTTCGCCGCCCTCTATCTCATCGTCTCGGAGCTCATCTGCGGCGTGCTGGCCCCGTCCCTCATGGCCTCCGGCGCGCTGAAGGAGCCCATGCTCAAGGCGCTGCCCGCCACCTTCTCCTGGCCCCAGCTCATCACCGCCCTCATCGGCGGCGGCATCGCCCTTTTGATCGTGCCGGTCATCCGCAAGGCGCTGCATAAATAACACCCTCTCTATATCGGGAAAGGGGCGTCCCCACGTGGCAGGGGACGCCCCTTTCGTGCAAAAAAACAGCAGCGGAATGTTCCGCTGCTGTTTTTCATCAAACTCAATTATTCCTCTACGTAGCTCACGTGCAGCAGACGATGCTTCTCATGCTCGTCCATGCCGTTAAGCAGGGTGACGGCGCCGGGATTGTACTCGGCGCGCTTGAAGGGCGCGGACTTGTCGGCCTGATACAGGCCCTGACGGCGCTCCTCCTTCACGGCCTTGCGGCCATAGGGCTGGCCGGCGCCGCCCACGCAGCCGCCCACGCAGGTCATCACCTCGATGAGGTGATAGAAGGCCTTGCCCTCTTCGATGTCGCGCAGCAGCTTCTGGGCGTTGATGAGACCGTGGACCACAGCCACCTTGATCTCCAGCTCGCCCACCTGCAGCGTGGCCTCGCGGACAGCCTCGTTGCCGCGCAGGGGAGAGAACTCCAGCGTGCGCAGGGTGTTCTTGGACTTGTCGGGCAGGCAGTGGCGGGCCACCGCCTCAGCCACGCCGCCGCTGGCGCCGTAGATCATGGCGGAGCCGGAGCCCAGGCCGAAGGGCAGGTCGGGAGACTCGTACTCCAGCTCGCCCAGCTGGATGCCGGACTCCTTGATCATGTCGATGACTTCCTGGGTGGTCAGTACCAGATCCACGTCGGGCTTGCCGTCTGCGTTGCGGAACTGGGGCCGTGCGGCCTCCATCTTCTTGGCGGTGCAGGGCATGATGGCGATGTGGAAGGTGGTCTTGCCGTCCTCGGCATCCTTGGCAGCGTAGCGGTCCTTCACCAGCGCACCGAACATCTCCATGGGAGACTTGCAGGAGGAGATATTCTTGAGGTACTTGGGGTTCTTGTTCTCCAGATACTTGACCCATGCCGGGCAGCAGGAGGTGAACATGGGGAAGGGGCCGCCGGCCTGCACGCGGCCGAGGAACTCGTTGGATTCTTCAATGGTGGTCAGGTCCGCGCCGAAGATGGTGTCGTACACCTCGTCCACACCCATCATCTTCAGGGCGGAGACCATCTGGTAGAGCACGTTCTGGCCGTGGCCCAGGCCAAAGGCCTCGCCCAGCGCCACGCGCACGGCGGGTGCGATCTGCACCACCACGCGCTTGTTGGGGTCATGGATGGCGCGCCAGGCCGCACCGATCTGGTTATACACGGTGATGGCACCGGTGGGACACACGGCGGAGCACTGACCGCAGCTGATGCAGTCGGTCTCCGAGAGCTTGCGGCCGAAGGCGGGGGTCACCTGCATGTTGTAGCCGCGCTTGGCAAAGTCGATGATGCCCATGCCGATGCTCTCCTCGCACACGCGCACGCAGTCGCCGCACAGGATGCACTTGCTGGGATCGCGGACCACAGCGGGGGAGGAGTCGTCAAAGGCGGCAACCTCACGGTTGTCGGCAAAGCGCACGCGGCGCACGCCGAACTGGAGGGCCAGCTCCTGCAGGTGGCACTGGCCGCTCTTTTCGCAGATGGCGCAGTTGCAGTTGTGGCTGGCCAGCATCAGCTCCAGAATCATGCGGCGATGCTTGAGGAGCCGCGCGGTATTGGTGCGGATGGAAAGCCCGTCACGGGGCTCCATGGAGCAGGAAGAGTCGATCTTGCCCCGCTCGTCCTCCACCACGCACATACGGCATGCGCCGTACACGCTCAGGTCGGAGTAGTAGCAGAAGGTGGGCATCTCGATGCCGGCCTTGCGGATCACGCTCAGGACATTGGGCTCGCCGTCGAAGGGAACGCGCTGTCCGTCGATGTACATAATTCCTTTTGCCATGATCCTTACTCCTCTCTGATGGCGCCGAAGGGGCAGGTGCCCCAGCAGGCGCCGCACTTGACGCACTTGGTGGTGTCGATGGTGTGAGGCATGCGGATCTGGCCGTCAATGGCCTCCATGGGACACTGATTCTTGCACTTACCGCAGCCGCGGCACAGCTCGGGGTCGATCTGCAGCTCCTTCTTGCGGCCGTTGCAGTGGGGGCAGTGCTTGTCCACCACATGGGCCAGATATTCGTTGCGGAAATGCTTCAGGGTGCTCTGCACCGGCTTGCAGGCGCTCTGGCCCAGACCGCACAGGGCCGTCTCGGTGATGGTGGCGCTCAGCTCCTCCAGCATGTCCAGATCCTCCAGCGTGCCCTCGTTGGCCACGATCTTTTCCAGGATCTCCAGCATGCGGCGGGTACCCTCACGGCAGGGCACGCACTTGCCGCAGGACTCGTTCTGGGTGAAGTGCATGAAGAAACGGGCCACTTCCACCATGCAGGTGTCCTCGTCCATGACCACCAGGCCGCCGGAGCCGATCATGGCGCCCAGCTTTTTCAGGGAGTCATAATCCAGACCCATGTCCAGATGCTCTTCGGTGAGGCAGCCGCCGCTGGGGCCGCCGATCTGCACGGCCTTGAACTTCTTGCCGTCCTTGATGCCGCCGCCGATGTCAAAGATGACCTCGCGCAGCGTGGTGCCCATGGGCACTTCGATGAGGCCCGTGTTCACCACGTTGCCCGTCAGGGCGAACACCTTGGTGCCGGAGCTCTTCTCGGTGCCGATGGAGGCGAACCACTCGGCGCCGTTGGTGATGATGAGGGGGACATTGGCGTAGGTCTCCACGTTGTTGAGCACGGTGGGACGGGCCCACAGGCCCTTGTCCACGGTGCGGGGGGGCTTGACGCGGGGCATGCCGCGCTTACCCTCGATGGAGGCGGTCAGGGCGCTGCCCTCGCCGCAGACGAAGGCGCCGGCGCCGCGGTTGATGTGCATGTGGAAGCTGTGGCCGCTGCCCATGATGTCGTCGCCCAGGAAGCCGGCCTCTTCTGCCTTGGCGATGGCGGAGCGCAGACGCTCCACCGCCAGCGGATACTCGGCGCGGACGTAGATGTAACCCTCGGTGGCACCGGTGGCCACACCGGCGATGATCATACCTTCAATGACGCTGTGGGGGCTGCCTTCCATGATGCCCTGATCCATGAACGCGCCGGGGTCGCCCTCGTCGCCGTTGCAGACCACGTACTTCACGTCAGCCACGTTCCTGCGCACGCTCTCCCACTTGCGGCCGGTGGGGAAACCGCCGCCGCCGCGGCCGCGCAGGCCGGAGTCGGAGATCTCGCGGCAGATCTCGACGTCGGTCATCTCAAACAGGGCCTTCTCCAGAGCGGAGTAGCCGCCCATGGCCACGTATTCCCACATGTCCTCGGCGTCGGTCAGGCCGCTGTTGCGCAGCACCACACGGTACTGGTTCTTGCAGAAGGGGATCTGGTCGCGGTTGAGGCAGGTCTTGCCGTTGCCGGTATAGAGCAGACGCTCGATGATCTCGTCGCCCAGAATGGTGCGCTCGATGATCTCGTCGCAGTCCTCCACCTTTACGTGGGTATACAGCACGTTCAGGGGCTGGATGCTCACCAGCGGGCCGATCTCGCAGAAGCCGTGGCAGCCGCTCTTTTTCAGATGGAAGCCGGTGTCGTCGTCATCCGTCTCGTGCTTGAGATCCACGCTGATCTCGATGCCGCGGCGAGCGCATTCTTCCTTGAGGTATTCGTACACCTTCATGGCGCCGCTGGCGATGCAGGCGGTACCGCCGCACACCAGCACCTGCCGGCGCTGACGGAACAGCAGTTCCTTAGCCTCGGCCCGCAGGTCCTGGAAGTCACCTCTGGTCATCTTAGGCATTTTCGAACTCCTCCTTCCGCTTCAGCTTCTCGATCAGCGCAACGGCGGTCTCGGGGGTCATCTTGGCGTAGACCTCATCGTTGACCGTCATGGCGGGTGCCAGAGAACAGGCGCCCAGGCAGGCCACCGTCTCCAGCGTAAAGAGCCGGTCGGCGGAGGTCTTCTGCTTGCCCTCCAGACCCAGATAGGACCGCAGCGCCTTGTAGATGGGCTCGCTCTTGCGCACATGGCAGGCGGTGCCGTCGCAGACCTTGATGATGTACTTGCCCTTGGCCTCCAGCGAGAAATTCTCGTAGAAGGTGGCCACGCTGTACACCTTGGCCACGCCGATGTTCAGCTTCTCGGCGATGCGCTCCAGCACGGAGGGGTCCAGGTACTTGTACTCGGCCTGGATGTCCTGCATGATGGCGATCAGGTGATGCCGCAGCGCGCCGTAGGAATTGATGATCTCATCCACGCGCTCCATGGAAATTCCGATAGACATTTGCTTCTCTCCTTGCATTTTAATACAGTGCGGACTCACGTCCGGCAGGGGGACAGTCTAAAACGAGGCTATTATAACATCCCTTTTCCGACAGCACAATAGATTTTGTAGATTTTTTAACGTTAAATTTTTGGCTTTTCCGAAACAGCCGGAATTTTTGCTGTGAAAAAAGGAAAGCCGTGAGAACACCGGAAAAAAGTGACGGTTTTCAGACAGCAGCTTGGCAGGAAAAATTTTTCCGCCGGCGGGGGATTGACAAAGGACGCCGCGTCTGTTATGCTACATTTAACAATTAAGTTAAATGTTAAGCGAGGTGACCGGACATGTCGTTTCAAAACACCATGAAAGCCCTGGCCGACCCCACGCGGCGGGAGATCCTGAATCTCCTCAAAAGCGGGGAGCAGAACGCCGGTGAGCTTTGCGAGCACTTTGACATGACGGCGGCGGCGGTGTCGCGCCATCTGTCGGTGCTGAAGGAAGCGGATCTCATCCGTGACCGGCGGGAAGGGAAGTATATCATCTACGAGCTCAACGCCTCCGTGCTGGAGGAGATCCTGCTGTGGCTGACGGAACTGAAAGGAGAATAAACCATGTGGAAAAATCATAAACGCACCATTATCCTCACCACCATCCTCACCCTGCTGCCCATCGCGGCAGGTCTCATCCTGTGGGACAAATTGCCCGATCAGATGGCCATCCATTTCAACGCCGCCAACGAACCGGACAACTGGGCCTCCAAGCCCGTGGCGGTGCTGGGCATGCCCGCCTTTCTCGCCGCGCTGCATGTGCTGTGCCTCTTTGTCACCACCCACGACCCCAAGAATAAGGACATGACCGGCGTGATGAAAACGCTGACTTTCTGGATCTGCCCCTTCATCTCCTGGCTGTGTGCCGCGCTGACTATGGGCCACGCGCTGGGCGCCGTCAGCAACATCGGCATGGCGGTGTGCGTGTTCCTGGGCATCCTCTTTCTGGTCATCGGCAACTACCTGCCCAAGTGCACCCCCAACTACACCATCGGCATCAAGCTGCCCTGGACGCTGAGCGACGAGGGCAACTGGCGCTACACCCACCGCATCGGCGGCTTCTGCTTCGTGGCGGCGGGTCTGGTGACGCTGGCCACCGCCTTCTTCGGCACGGTTTGGCTTTCTCTCGCCGCGCTGATCCTGGCGGCTGTCGTGCCCACTGTGGCGTCGTTCCTCTACTATAAAAAGCATAGCTGAGAGGCAGAAACATGAAAAACTTCATCAAAGCCTACTGGAAAACACTTCTCTTTTTCACCGCCGTAGGTGCGGTGGGCGGCTTCGGCGTGGGCCTGTACCTGTTGGACAGCTATCCGGCTGAAATCAAGCAGCAGGTGCTCGGTCAAGGCATGACCGAGACGGTGATGGCCCTCATCACGGCGGTGCAGTCTGCCGGCTATGGCCTGTTTTTGGGCGCGGCAGGCATCTGGCTTGGTAAAAAGACCGGCCTGTGGCGCGACGAGCGTTCCATCAAGCGCAAGCCGCTGCTTTATACCATTCTCATCTCCGTCCTCGGCGGTCTGGCGCTGATTTTGCCGGACGTATTCTTCTTCGGCAAGCACATTCCCGCCATCGCCGACATGTACGTGGAAAAGCCCACCGTCCCCTACCTCGTAGCCACTGTCACCTACGGCGCGGTGATCGAGGAGATCATGCTGCGGCTGTTTTTCATGACACTCCTCGTCTTTCTGCTGTGGAAGCTATTTCAGCGCAAGCGGGAACTGCCCTCCACCGCCGTGATGGTGATCGCCAACGTCATCGCCGCACTGCTGTTCGCCGCGGGACATCTGCCCACTACCTTTGTGACCCTCGGCAGCTCGCCCCTGATCCTCTTGCGCTGTTTCCTGCTCAACGGTACCTTCGGTCTGGCCTTCGGCTGGCTCTACCGCAAATACGGTCTGCGTTACGCCATGATCGCCCACGGCGGCTGCCACGTGGTCAGCAAGCTCATCTGGCTGGTGTGGCTGTGAGATCTCACAATTCTGCCGCTTAAATTTTGTTCAGGCGAAAATGTTCCCATTTCTTGACTTTGCCGGTAAAACCATGATAACATGATGAAAAATAGCCGCACTACCGGTTTTTAGGAGAGATACATATGCATCAGAAAGTGGAGCGCTTTATTCGAAAAATTCTGACCGTGGTGGAGATCTCGCTGGCCGTACTGACGCTGGTGGTACTGGTGGGCAATCTGGGCATCGAGGCCTACCGCATCATCATCGACCCCACCTATTTCCCCGGCAGCGAGGAATTCCTTCACGATATGCTGGGCCTGGCCGTGGGTCTGGAGTTCGTGCGCATGCTGGTGGACATGACGCCCGCCAACATTCTGGAGGTGCTGACCGTGGCCATCGCCCGTCAGATCATCATCAGCCACGAAGATCCGCTGGGCCTGCTGGTAGGCGTGGTGTGTTTGGCCGGTATCTTCGCTGTGCGCCGCTTCCTCATCCGTCACAAGGACATGCAGGTGGAGCTGTCCAAAGCCGACTGATTTCTGCTTTTGCCCCAAGTCCCCGACCGTCGGTCGGGGACTTTTTTTGGCCCATCCTGTCCGCCGCAGCCATACAGACGGCCTCCTGCGCCGCACAGCTGTTTTTCGGCGCAGGAAAAAGCAATATTTTAACGAAACAAAAAATGGGCGATATTGTTTGTGAATTGGCAAACAGGATTCCGCTTTGCTCTGTTTTTTTTCATACGGACGAAAAACGGACGCAAAGCAGGATAAAAAAGTTCTGTAATTATTCTAACGATGTTTTGCGGAAAATGTGAGAATTTTTTATCATATAAACAACTTTTTACCAAACAATTGACTTCAAAACCAAAAAGTGGCATGATACATGTACGAGAACGTCCGCCACGGAGCGGATGGGAAGGAGTGAACTGACTTGAGCAGATTGGACATCAAGAATCCCAGCAGATCCCAGACGGTGCTGGAAAACCTGTACCGCGATGTGGAGCGGCACATTGAGGCCAGCCCCCCCGGCCTGTGTCCGGTGGATATGTCCCACGCCTTTTTGCAGATGTGCCATGCCCAGAGCTGCGGCAAGTGCGTGCCCTGCCGTATCGGTCTGGGCCAGCTGAGTAAGCTCATCGAGCAGGTGCTGGACGGCAGCGCCACCATGGCCACGCTGCCCGTCATCGAAAAGACGGCCCGCACCATCGTCAACACCGCCGACTGCGCCATCGGACGCGACGCTGCCCGTCTGGTGCTGGACGGTCTGGAGGGCTTCCGCGACGACTATGAAGAGCACATCAAGCACCACCGCTGCCTTGCCGGTCTCCAGATGCCGGTGCCCTGCGTGGCGCTGTGCCCCGCCGGCGTGGACGTACCCGGCTACATGGCGCTGGTGGGCGAAGGCCGCTATGCCGACGCCGTGCGCCTGATCCGCAAGGACAATCCCATGCCCGTGGCCTGCGCCTACATCTGTGAGCATCCCTGCGAGGCCCGCTGCCGCCGCAGCATGATCGACGACCCCATCAACATCCGCGGCCTGAAGCGCTACGCGGTGGATCACGCCGGCGTGGTGCCCCAGCCGGAGTGCGCTCCCGCCACAGGCAAGAAGGTGGCCATCATCGGCGGCGGCCCCAGCGGCCTGAGCTGCGCCTACTATCTGGCGCTGATGGGCCACAAGGTCACCATTTACGAAGAGCGCGATAAGCTGGGCGGCATGCTGCGCTACGGCATCCCCGCCTACCGCTTCCCCCGCCAGAAGCTGGATGACGAGATCGCCTCCATCCTCTCGCTGGGCATTGAGGCCCATACCGGCGTATCCGTGGGCCGCGACATCACCTTTGATAAGCTGCAGCGCGACTACGACTGCCTGTACATCGCCATCGGCGCCCATCAGGATAAGAAGACCGGCATCCCCGGCGAGGACAGCAAGAACGTCATGTCCGCCGTGGAGATGCTGCGCGCCATCGGCGACGAGAAGATGCCCGACTTCACCGGCAAGCAGGTGGTGGTCATCGGCGGCGGCAACGTGGCCATGGACGTCACCCGCAGCGCCATCCGCCTGGGCGCGGACAAGGTCACCTGCGTCTACCGCCGCCGCATCGCCGACATGACGGCCCTGCCCGACGAGATCACCGGCGCCATGGCCGAGGGTGCCGAGATCATGGATCTGGCCGCCCCCGTGCGTATCGAGAGTGACAGCGACGGTGTGGCCAAGGCCCTGTGGGTCCAGCCCCAGATCATCGGCGAGGCTGACCGCGCCGGACGGCCCCGTCCCAACAAGGCGGCCCTTGACGAGGTGCGCATCCCGGCGGACATCATTGTGGTGGCCATCGGACAGGGCATCGAGATCCAGGGCTTCACCCAGGCCGGCGTGCCCATCAAGCGGGGCACCTTCGTGGCCGACAGCGCCACCGCTGTGGGCAATATGGACGATGTGTTCGCCGGCGGTGACTGCGTCACCGGCCCCGCCACCGCCATCCGTGCCATTGCCGCGGGCAAGGTGGCAGCCGCCAATATTGACGAGCATCTGGGCTTCCACCACGAGATCCGCGTGGATGTGGAGGTGCCCGCTCCCAAGCTGAACAACCGCCCGCCCCACGGCCGCATCAACACCACCGAGCGCGAGGCCTGCGAGCGCAAGCATGACTTTGAGGACATCGAGTGCGGCCTGACCTGCGAGGGCGCCTGCACCGAGGCATCCCGCTGCCTGCGCTGCGACCACTTCGGTTACGGAATCTTCAAGGGAGGTCGAATTGACAAATGGTAACTCTGACGATCGATCATAAAACTGTCACCGTGCCGGAAGGCACCACCATTCTGGAGGCCGCCCGCTCCATCAAGCTGGAGATCCCCACGCTGTGCTATCTCAAGGAGATCAACGAGATCGGCGCATGCCGCATCTGCATCGTGGAGGTGGAGGGCCATGAGCGTCTGGTGCCCTCGTGCAACAACGTGGTCAGCGAGGGTATGGTGGTTTACACCAACTCCCCCCGCGTGCGGGAAGCCCGCCGCGTGAACCTGCGTCTGATCCTCAGCCAGCACGACACCAAGTGCACCCAGTGCACCCGCAGCGGCAACTGCACGCTGCAGGAGCTGTGCAACGACTATAACCTGCTGGGCGACCACTATATCAAGGATCTGCGCCCTGTGCCGGAGCATTTCAACACCCCCGTGATCCGTCTGGATAACCGCTGCATCAAGTGCATGCGCTGCATCCAGATCTGCGATAAGGTGCAGGATATGCACATCTGGGACCTGATCGGTACCGGCGCACGCACCAACGTGGGCGTGGCGGGCCACCGCTCCCTGGCCGACTCCGACTGCACCTTCTGCGGCCAGTGCATCACCCACTGCCCCGTGGGCGCGCTGCAGGAGCATGACGATACCGGCAAGGTCTTCGACGCACTGGCCGACCCCAAGAAGATCACCGTGGTGCAGGTGGCGCCCGCCATCCGCGCCGCGTGGGCCGAGCACTATCACCTCGACCCCAAGTTCGCCACCGCCGAGCGCATGGTGTCCGGCCTGAAGCACATGGGCTTTGACTATGTCTTCGATACCAACTTCGCTGCGGACCTGACCATCATGGAAGAGGGCAGCGAGTTTATCCAGCGCTTTACCCACCGCGACCGGTATACCTGGCCCATGTTCACCTCCTGCTGCCCCGGCTGGGTGCGGTTTTTGAAGGGTCAGTATCCCCGGTACACCGACAATCTCTCCACCGCCAAGAGCCCCCAGCAGATGTTCGGCGCCGTGGCCAAGAGCTACTTTGCCGAAAAGCTGGGCGTGGATCCCCACGACGTCTTCGTGGTGTCCATCATGCCCTGCACCAGTAAGAAGAGCGAGGCGGCCCTGCCCACCATGCGCGATGCCTGCGGCGATGCGGATGTGGATGTGGTGCTGACCACCCGCGAGATGGTGCGTATGTTCCGCGGCGAGCAGGTCAATCCCGCCGTGCTGCCCGAAACGCCCTT
>SVMH01000043.1 GCA_015067525.1 Oscillospiraceae bacterium
ACTGCCTCCTTTAGTATTTGAGCGGTTGGCGAACCTGCTCTATTTTACTATTGGAGGCATTTCTTTTCCATCTATAAGCATTTATACCCCCGGCATAGCCGGGGGTTATCTGTCTCTAAAGAGCCAAACTAAGGCCGTATGCCAACTGCATACGGCCGCTAAGAGAACATTCATTATTTTGTATGATGTCCCATCAAGAAATCATACATTTATAGTTGCGCTGACTGTGCAACTATGATATACTATGCTTGGAAAAACTGGGCGCCCTTTGTGCGCTTTGATAGAAAGTGAGGACATCGTATGGAAAACAAGCAGTACATCCACGTGGTAGACGGCAACGAAGCCGCCGCCTATGTATCCTATGCCTTCTCCGAGGTGGCAGCCATCTACCCCATTACGCCCTCCTCCCCCATGGCAGAAAAGACCGATGAGTGGTCCGCCAACGGACGCAAGAACCTCTTTTCCCAGCCGGTAACGCTGGTGGAGATGCAGTCTGAGGCCGGCGCCATCGGCGCTGTCCACGGCGCACTGGAGTCCGGCTCGCTGGCCACCACCTTCACCTCGTCGCAGGGCCTGATGCTGATGATCCCCGTGCTGCACCGCATCAGCGGCACCCGTCAGCCTGCCGTGGTGCACGTGGCATCGCGCACCGTGGGTACCCACGCCATGAGCATCTTCGGCGACCACAGCGACGTGATGAACTGCCGCCAGACCGGCTTTGCCATGCTGTCCACCGGCAGCGTGCAGGAGGTCATGGATCTGGCCGGTGTGGCCCATCTGGCCGCCATTGAGTGCCGCGTGCCCTTCATGCACTTCTTCGACGGTTTCCGCACCAGCCACGAGATCCAGAAGATCCGCGCCATCCCCTACGAGGAGTTCGCCAAGCTGCTGAACTGGGAGGCGGTGGAGCGTTTCCGCGCAGGTGCACTGAACCCCAGCCATCCCACGCTGCGCAACACGGTGCAGAACCCCGATGTGTACTTCCAGTTCCGCGAGGCCAACAACGGCGCCTATGATGCGCTGCCCAAGGCCGTGGAAGCCTATATGCAGAAGATCAACGCCATCACGGGGCAGGACTACCACCTGTTCAACTACTACGGCGCCCCCGATGCAACCCGCGTGATCGTGGCCATGGGCTCTGTCAGCGGCGCCGTGCGCGAAACGGTGGACTACCTGAACGCAATGGGCGAGAAGGTGGGTTATGTGCAGGTGCACCTCTTTAACCCCTTCTCCACCGAGCACTTCCTCGCCGCCATCCCCCAGACGGTGGAAAAGATCGCCGTGCTGGACCGCTGCAAGGAGATGGGCGCTGTGGGCGACCCGCTGTACCTCACCGTGTGCGCTTCCTACGCCAACCGCGCCGGCGCTCCCTACATCTGCGGCGGCCGCTACGGCCTGAGCTCCAAGGACACCACTCCCGCCCAGATCAAGGCGGTGTACGACCACCTGCTGAACGAGAAGCCCTTCACCGGCTTCACCGTGGGCATTGAGGACGATGTGACCCGCCGTTCCCTCCCCATCGGCCCCGCCCTGCCGCTGCAGCATAAGCGTCAGGTCAGCTGCAAGTTCTGGGGTCTGGGCAGCGACGGCACCGTGGGCGCCAACAAGAACTCCATCAAGATCATCGGCAACAACACCGATCTGTATACCCAGGCCTACTTCGAGTACGATACGAAGAAGTCCTTCGGCATCACCCGCAGCCACCTGCGCTTCGGTGAAGAGCCCATTTTGTCCTCCTATCTCGTCAAGGAAGCCGACTTCGTGGCCTGCCACAACCAGTCTTTCCTCGATAAATACGACATCGTGTCCGAGCTGAAAGAGGGCGGCACGTTCCTCCTCAACTGCCGCTATACCGCGGCCGAGCTGGATGAAAAGCTGCCCGCCGCCGTCAAGCGTGCATTGGCCGAGAAGAAGGCCCGCCTTGCCATCATCGACGGCAACACCATCGCCCGCGAGCTGGGTCTGGGCGACCACGCCAGCATGGTGCTGCAGTCCGCCTTCTTCTCGCTGGCGGATATCATCCCCATCGACCAGGCCGTGGGCTACATGAAGGCCGCCGCCGAAAAGAGCTTCGGCAAGAAGGGCGAGGCCATCGTGCAGAAGAATCTGCAGGCCATCGACCGCGGCGTCACCGGTGTGGAGATCGTGGAAGTGCCGGCAAGCTGGCTGCACGCCGAGGACGCTCCCGCCGCACCTACCGCCCCCGCGCCCTCCTTCATCGAGAACATCCTGCGTCCCTGCAACTCCCTGAAGGGCGACGATCTGCCCGTGTCCACCTTCCTTGACTATCAGGACGGCACCATGCCGCTGGGCACCACCGCCTACGAAAAGCGCGGCATCGCCACCCAGATCCCCGTGTGGAACGCCACTGCCTGTATCCAGTGCAACCGCTGCTCCTTCGTCTGCCCCCACGCCGTCATCCGTCCCTACCTGCTCTCTGAGGCGGAGAAGAACGCCGCTCCCGCCGATTTCGTCACCGCCGAGGCCAAGGGTGCCAAGGGATTGCACTTCTCGCTGCAGATCAGCGACATGGACTGCACCGGCTGCGGCAGCTGCGTCGCCAACTGCCCCATGAGCGGTAAGGCGCTGCGCATGGAGCGCGTGGAGCGCCAGCTCACCGTGACCCCCGCATGGGAATACGGCCTTACCGTCACCGAAAAGGACGCCTTCAAGGCAGAAACCGTGAAGGGCAGCCAGTTCCGCCAGCCCCTGTGCGAGTTCTCCGGCGCCTGCGCCGGCTGCGGCGAAACGCCCTACGCCAAGCTGCTGACCCAGCTGTACGGCGACCGGATGTACTGGGCCAATGCCACCGGCTGCTCTCAGGCCTGGGGCTCCCCCATGCCCTCTATCCCCTACACCGTGAATAAGAAGGGCCACGGCCCGGCATGGAGCAACTCCCTGTTTGAAAATAACGCTGAGTTCAGTCTGGGCATGTGCCTGAGCGTGAAGCAGCAGCGTCAGCGCATCCTCACCTGGGTGGAGGAGCTGCGCGCCCTCGCCCCCGCGCTGGCAGAGGTCATCGACGCTTACCTCGCCGTGCGCAGCGACTTTGCCCGTTCCCTCCCCGCCGCAGAAGCGCTCTGCGCCGCGCTGGAGGCAGCACAGCTCACCGGCCGTGCCGAAGAGCTGCGCGGTCTGCTCCTGGAGCACCGTGACGCGCTGCCCAAGCAGTCCATCTGGATGTACGGCGGCGACGGTTGGGCCTACGACATTGGCTTTGGCGGTCTGGATCATGTGATCGCCATGGGCGAGGACATCAACGTGCTGATCGTGGACACGGAGGTCTACTCCAACACCGGCGGCCAGAGCTCCAAGGCTACCCCCCTGGGCGCTGTGGCACAGTTCCAGGCCTCCGGCAAGAAGACCGGCAAGAAGGATCTGGGCAAGATGATGATGGCCTACGGCAACTGCTACGTGGCCAACGTGGCCATGGGCGCCGACCCCAACCAGCTGATGCGGGCCATCACCGAGGCCGAAGCCTATCCCGGCCCGTCTGTCATCGTGGCCTACGCCCCCTGCATCAACCACGGCATCAAGGCCGGCATGGATCAGGTGCAGCAGGAGATGAAGCGCGCGGTGGACAGCGGCTACTGGCCCCTCTATCGCTACAACCCCGCCAAGGAGACGGGCAAGTTCACGCTGGACAGCAAGGCACCCACCATGGGTTATCAGGAGTTCCTCGATGGCGAAGTGCGCTACGCTTCGCTCCACAAGAGCTTCCCCGACAACGCCCGCAGTCTCTTCGCCGCCGCCGAGCAGGAGGCCAAGGAGCGCTACGAAAGCTACAAGAAACTGTCCGAACAGGAGTAAAATATGCCTTTTAGAGAACTTTACAACCAAAAACTCCGCACCGCCCAAGAGGCGGTGCAGGTGGTGCGCAGCGGCGACTGGATCGACTTTGGCTGGTGCGCCAGCGCGCCGGAAACGCTGGACGCGGCGCTGGCGGAGCGCTGGCAGGAGCTGTACGATGTGAAAGCGCGCGGCGCCGTGCTGACATGGCGGCCGAAAATGCTGTCCGTGCCGGACACGGCGGAGCATTTCACCTGGCACTCCTGGCATTTCAGCGGCTTGGAACGCAAGCTGATGGACGAGGGCATTGCCTGGTACATCCCGCTGCGTTACAGCGAGCTGCCCCGCTACTACCGCGAGAACGTGGAGCCCATCCGCGCCGCCATGCTGCAGGTGTCCCCCATGGACGACGAGGGCTATTTCAGCTTCGGCCTTAACTCCTCTCACCTGCAGGCAGTGTGTGAGCGCTCGGAGTACGTGATCGTGGAGGTCAACGAGTGCCAGCCCTACTGCTTCGGCACGGAGGCCAGCCGCATCCATGTCAGTGACGTGGACTTCATCGTGGAGGCCGGGAAACAGCCGCTGCGCCAGCTGGGCGCCGCGCCGCCCAGTGAGGTGGACCGCGCCATCGCCAATCTGGTGGTGGAGCAGATCCCCAACGGTGCCTGTCTGCAGCTGGGCATCGGCGCCATGCCCAACGCGGTGGGTGCCATGATCGCCCAGTCCGACCTGAAGGATCTGGGCATCCACACCGAGATGTATGTGGACGCCTTCGTGGACATGGCCAACGCCGGAAAGATCACCGGCATCCACAAGACGGTGGACCCGGGTCTGCAGGTCTATGCTTTCGGCATGGGCACGCAGAAGCTTTATGACTATCTCCACAATAACCCGCAGTGCCTGTCCACCTCCGTGGACTACACCAACGATGTGCGCATCATCGCCCAGCAGGACAATTTCATCTCCATCAATAACGCGGTGGATGTGGATCTCTTCGGCCAGATCAATGCCGAGAGCTCCGGCACGCGCCACATCAGCGGCAGCGGCGGACAGCTGGACTTCGTGCTGGGTGCCTATCTCAGCCGCGGCGGCAAGAGCTTCGTGTGCTGCTCGTCCACCGTCACCGGCAAGGACGGTCAGCTCATCAGCCGCATCCGTCCCACGCTGAAGACCGGCTCCGTGGTCACCGACACCCGCTGCAACACCCACTATCTGGTGACGGAGTACGGCGCGGCGAACCTCAAGGGCGACGCCACGTGGCAGCGCGCCGAGAAGATCATCTCCCTCGCCCACCCTCAGTTCCGCGACGAGCTGATCGCCGAGGCGGAGCAGATGAAGATCTGGCGGCGCAGTAATAAGCGCTGAAAATTGCATCAAAACGCAGCAAAGACCGGAGGAATCTTCCTCCGGTCTTTTGTTTTGCGCAGGCTTTACATCCACTGACGCTCACGAAAGTCCCTACTAAGATGATGTCCTGTTTTGTCTCCGACGGGCAACTTTCTTTCATCAGCGGAGGCCCGACTCGCTTCGCTCGCATGTGTACGCTCCGTCAGCCAAAAACCCATCGTCTTTGACTCGCGTTTTTGGGACAGAGCGGAAAAGTCACCAAAGAACGCCGCAAGGAACCGATGGTTCCTTGACCTCCTTTGTTCTCAAGCTTTGCCTCATAAGACAAGCCGAAATGTTGCATTGGTTTTTCTTCTAAACCGCTCAGCCGCTCACATTTCCGGAAATGTAGAAGTACGCTCTTCTATATTTTTGAGTAAAAGCGGCAGCGCGTAGAGGAGCAAAAGACAATGCTACATTTGCACTACGGAAAGAAACTCTTTTTCATTCGCGCGGCATACGCCCGCTATTTTTTTCCTTGGTCTGCTCGCGCAAGGAAGTTTTGAAACCTTGGTTTCAAAGGGCGCTTTTGCATACTTTTGTCGCTCTTGACAAAAGTATGCCGCCGGAGGCTGGACAAACTGCCAGCCTCGCATTGGCTGCCGTAAGCATCAGCGCTACGCAGCATCTTCCGCCACGCAAAAAGCTCTCCTGCCCGAAGGCAAGGGAGCTTTTCCTATGTAACAATTTACACCCACAAAGGATTGTCCCACTGCACCAGCTTGGTGCCAAGACCCATCTCTTTGGCGTTGCGGTACAGCTTGTCGGCGATGGTCAGATCAAGGCAGCCCATGCCGTAGCTGCCGCAGAACACGAACTCCTCGTCGCTCTCGCGGCCGATGGCCTCGCCGGTAGCCAGATCGTGGAAGTGCTTGATTCTGTCCACGGTCATCTGTCCCGCCTGGTGCATCTGCTGGAACACATGGCCGGGCAGATGGATCATCTGCTCCCAACTGTCCAAAAAGATGCGGTCGGCTGAGCAAATCACGTCCTTTTCATAGGAGTGGGCCTCCATCTGGATCACGGTGGCGTTCTTCTTCAGCCAATCCTTGGGGATGAACTCGCGGCGGGAGGTGGTCTCGGTCACCACCAGATCGGCGCCGTCGCAGGCGGCCTTGGTGTCGTTGCAGGCCACCACGTTGTACTTGCCCTCGAATTCCTTGGCCATGGCCTCCGCCTTGGCAAGATCCAGATCCACCAGACGGATCTCCTGCAGCGAGGGGACCGCCTCCATCATGGCCATGATCATGGTGCGGCCGATGACACCGGCACCGATGAGGGCGGCCACGCGGGAATCCTTACGGGCGGTATACTTGGCGGCCACGCCGGCAGCGGCGGCGGTGCGCATGGCGGTGATGATGGTGCCGTCCATGATGGCCTTGGGGTACATGGTCTTGGGATCGCTGAGCAGCACCATATCCAAGCCGTAAGGCATACCGGGCTGGGTGGCATTATAGACGGATTCGGCCGCCCACTTAAAGCCGATCACCGGCTCCTCGCCGCCGATGTAGGCAGGCATGGACATGCCGTAGGACTGCCACTCCTCGTCATTGGGCACACCCAGGAAGATCTTGTTGGGCTGGCGGATCTGCCCCTCGCCCAGCAGGCGGAAGGTGTTCTCCGCCACTTCCAGCGCCTGCTTCATGTCCAGCAGACCTGCGGCGATGACCTCTTCCTGCTTGAGGTAGAGAATTTCGGATTGTTTCATGGGGTATTCCTCCCGTTGTTTGTTTTCTCCACGATTTTCTCATATGCGCCGCCGTTTGTCAAATCTCCTATTCCCACGCCAGCGTCAGCGGCACATCGCCATCGGGCTGGATGGGCCAGAGGTTCAAACTGGTCACATACTTATCGTAGTAGACCAAGCCGTTTTCGCCGTACAGGGCAAGGTCAAAGTTGCTCCGGTATTCGTCGGAAAGCCCCAACGCCAGATATTGCCCGTTCCACGCCATCACCGGCGCATAGTCGTACAGGTATTCTTTATAGGCCGCGTCGCTGTAAGTGAGCAGATAGCTTCTTTCCGACGGAACTTCCAGATCCCAGTGCAGACGGTACAGTCCATCCTCCCCCATGGTCAGCAGGACAAGGCGGAAGGTGGGCGCCACGGGGGCCAGCGTGACGGCGATGGCCCCGTCCGCTTCGTAAGTCGCCCATGTAGGCGTGCCGGCGGGGAAATCCGTCAGTGACAGCTGCTGCGTCACGGTGTTGGTCTTGGCATCGATCACCGTGACGAAGAGCACCCCCTCCTCCACCGTGTAGACAAGGATATTGCCCGCCTTGTCCGCCGCCAGCTTCAAAATCTCCGCCTCCGGCGACAGCGGATGCACGTTGACCAACGTGGGCTGGCCGCCATCCTCCGGCACGGTGACGCAGTAGATGCCGTAGCCCAGCGGCAGATGGCTGACATCCAGATGGCGATACGTATCGCCGTTTCTATCAAAGGTGAAGTAGGCGCTGTCGCCTAAAAACACCTCTTTCACTTCGAGGCCAAAGGTTTCGCTGCTTTCGTTGATGCCAAATCCATAGCTGGGGCCGTACTCTCCCACGTCACCCTGGGCATCCACGCTGACATATTCGCCCATGGGAAAGCGGAAATTCTCATCAAACAGCTTTTTCAGTGCCGCTTCCGTTTCATTGTCGACGCTCTCGCTGTACGGCCGCCACATATAGGTCACCTGCGGGAAGATAATGTCCACTTCGGTGTTATAGTAATCGGCATACTCTTTCAAAAAGATCTGCTCTTCCCGCTTCTCCCCCGGCTTCAGGTTCTCTGCCAAGTATGAAAAATCGTGCGTGTCCACGACCCCCTCCACCGTGACGCGGATGTCGATATCCTCCCGGTCTCTCAGGTAGCTGGTGGTTTTCTGTACGGGGAAAGTCAAGGCATAGTCGGTGTGGGTTTCGGTCAGTTCTTCGCCGAAATGCACTTTTGTCTGCCAGTTCATGGCCTTGTAGTAGTCCGCTTTCAGATAGGCCACAAGGCCGTCGGCGGCGGAAATATCGCCGTAGGCATAGAGATCCTCCTGCACCGTCCGCACCGTGACCTGATCGCGCAGCGGGTAGATCTCCGCTGCCACATAGCCGATGCTCCCCACGGCCAGCAGGGCAAGGAGCAGCGTGAGCACAAAGGTTTTACGCATTGTTCGCCCCCTCCTTTTTACGCCGGAACAATTTGTAACAATCCATCACCAGCAGGATGGAAAATCCTGCGATGATCACAACATTCCAGATAAAGCTGCCCAGCTCTCTGCGGAAGAGCAGGAGCACCGCCCAATAGACCACCAGCAGCTTTGCGCGCTCCTCTTTCTCCCGGCGCAGCACCGCCCAGCAGGCAGAGGCGACGGAGAGCCCCGCGATCATCACCACGTTGGCCACCCATGAAAGCGTCTCCTCCATGGGCAGAAGGCTGTGGAGCAGCGGACTGATGTAGAACTGCAGAAAGAGCTGCTGGTTTGCCCATGCCCCGCCTACCCCATAGCGGCAGCAGACCTTGCAGATCACAAAAACGCTCAGCACCTGCACGCCCCAGAGGAGCAGCCAGCACAGCAGGTTGTAGAGGCTCTGCAGCACCGCCACGCCCTTTTCGGAGATGGCCAGCCGACGCATGGTATACCCCTGTGGGCCGCTGTATAGATCGCCCCGCCGCATCTGCACCGCAGCCATCAGCGCAAAGACCACCGCCAGCACAAAACCGAAACCGGCGTTTCCGCTGCGGAAGAGATTGTCCATGCCGTAGCCTTGGACGCAGACCCAGTACCACGCCAGCGCGCCGTCAGCCGCCACCAGCAGCAACAGCAGCCCCAAGATCCGAGACAGGGAGTTTTTTGCCATAAGGGAGAATACAGAAATGTATTTCTTCACTGTATGCACCTCCTACTTGTCCTCGTCGGTGATACGGTTCAGCGTCCGGATGATACGGTCCGCCTTGTAGCGGTAAGTGTTCTTGATGTACGTCATCAAGTCCGTGCCCTGTTCTTCCAGCGCCGCCATCGACACGTCGCCCACGATCGTGCCCTCGCGGATCAGAACGGCGCGGCCGATAAAGTCGGCAACCTCTTCGATCAGGTGCGTGGAGAGGATCACCGTTTCGTGGGGCTCCAGAATGCCCAGCAGCACCTTGTAAAAGTCCTCCCGGTTGAACACATCGTTGCCTGCAAAGGGTTCGTCCAGCAAAATGTAGTCCGCCCCTTGGGAGAGGGCCAAGATCACCTCGAACTGGTTTTTCTGTCCGGTGGAGAAGTGTTTCGCGGTGCGGTAACCGGGCAGACCGAAGAAGTCCATCAGCGCGTCGAACCGCTTTTCCGAAAAGGTGGTAAAGTGCTCCTTGTAAAAGTCCTTGTGATCCCGGGGCGTCAGGTTGGGGAAAAAGGAGTGCTCACTGGTGCCGAAAGAGAGCTTGACGATATTCTTCCGCGTGATAGGCTCTCCGTCCAGCGTAATGCTGCCGCTGCAGGGCACCAAGCCGAGGATACACTTCATCAGCGTGGTCTTACCTGCGCCGTTCTCGCCAAACAGGCCCACGATCTCGCCCCGGGGGAGCGAAAGGCTGACATTCCGCAGTGCGCGCTTGCCGCTGTATGTTTTACTCACGTTTTTTACTTCGATCATAATAGCACACTCCATAACTTCTGCCATTGATCCGGCGGCAGACACCGATCTGGCGTTGCCAGCATGTACACGGCAAAGTAGACGAGGATCAGAATTCCCCGCAGCAACAGGCAAATCCCCATTCCCAGCACCGGCAGCAGCACGCAGCGGCGGTGGAGCTCCATGGGGTCGGGCAGGCGCTTCATCAGGTAGATGCTCTTGCTGCCCTGATGGAAGGAATGATAGTTCAGGACGATACAGATCACCAGGATCAGGATCGTCACCCACACGCCCAGCATTGCGTTTCCCAGCAGGTGACGGAATTCCGGCATCACGGCGTCACTTTTGAGATAGCGGCCCCACTCATTGGTGTAAAACAGGTAATTGCGCGCCGAGCTATAGCGGAAAAGGAATCCCAGACTCCACAGCACGGCCACGATCAGCGCCCCAAAATACCGGTTGGTCTGGTCGAGAATGTCCTCACCGGGCGGCGCGTTTTTCGTTAAGAAATGCATTCCTCCACCTCCTCAGTCCCAGTAGCGTTCCAGAAGCTGCAGCGCCTCTGCCTTGGAAAGACCCATCTGCTTCATGGCGGTGACAATGTTGACAGCGTCCCCCTCCAGCAGCTCTGCGCGCACTGTTTCGATGGTCTCCGCGGTCAGCACCATGCAGCTTTTGGCGCCGGAATGGGAGGCGATCAACCCCTCCTCTTCCAGCATGCGGTAGGCTTTGTGCACGGTGTTGGGGTTGACGCCCAGCAGCGCCGAGAGCATGCGGCGGGAGGGAAGCTCATCCCCGTCCACGATGGTACCGGCAATGATCCCGCGCTTGATGTACTGCAAAATCTGCAGATAAATGGCCATGCCGTCTTCCATGACGAACGTTTCAAAGGATATCACAGCACTCTCACCCACTTCCAAACTGTATCACTCGTATAATACGGTTATCTTAACTGTATTATATGGGTAATACAGTTATCTGTCAATACGAAGTTGGTATTTTTTCACCCGCGCCCAGCAAAAAAGAAAGACACCCACAAAGGTGCCTTTCTTCCCGATCTATTGACCGCCATCAGGGCAGTTCCACATCGAACACATAGGTGGCCTCAGAGGCGATGCCGGCATACGGCTCGTACACCACGTCCACCATATAGTGGGCCGAATGCGGCTCCAGCAGCAGCGAGAAACGTGTCCCGTCTCCCTCCACGGCCGTCTCCGTCCACTCATCGGACGCCCAGTCCCGCACCCAGAGCGTGATTTGCGACACCGGCATGTCGGCTTCCAGTTCCACTTGGGTGCAGCGCATACCACGCACCCCGCCCGGTTCATCGCTGTTGTCGAAAGCGCGCAGCGTTTCTCCTGTCTCCATATCCATGGCGCGGAAGCGCTGCCGCACCGCCGTCAACGGCTCTTCGAAGCCACCGTCAAAGTACATGCGCATCTGCGGATCGAGCACTCTGTTCTCCTCGGGCGGCTCGGCCTCCAGATCCAGATAACCGGCGATTCTGTCCCAGTCCGGCGCAGAGCGCAGATAGTAGTATTCCGGATAACTGCGGCGGGCGTAGTGGTGCACTTCCACCAGCTGATCATAGAACGTCAGCTCCATGGTTGTATTGCCTTCCACCACCACGGAGCTGTGCCATCCCCCGATGTCATGGAGCTCCTTGACGCCGCCCAACCGCTCCACAGGCAGCGAGGTAAGGTAGGCAAACAGGCCTTCCCTGTCCCAGTCATAGACGCGTTGGCTTCTGCCGTCCTCCTCCGACCGGTAGTAAACCTGTTTTACGTTGTCAGCGGTGCGATATTCCGTGATCAGCTCCGCCACCGTGCCCCGGTCCTCGCTGACCGCGATGAGCCCGTAGGACATGACGCATAAAAACATGGCAGCAGCCAGCAGCGCCGTTCCCGGCAGGCGTTTGCGGACGCTCACTACGTTTTTCAGCCGATACCGCATGGTCTCCGCCGCCGCGGACAGGCAGGTGGTGAAGCCGCCGGACTGACCGGCGGTGTCCAGCAGCAGCTCTGCGTACTGCCGGCGTGTTTGCTCGTCCATGCCCTCCAGTACGATCTCGTCGCAGGATAGCTCCAAATCATCACTGGCCTTGCGTGTGGCCACCCAGATCAGCGGATTGAACCAGCACAGGGCCTGACAGAAGGCAAAGAAGATCTTGTTGTGCACATCTCTCCTTCGCAGATGGTGGATCTCATGGCGAAAGATGAACTGCAGCTCCTGCTGCGTAAACGTTCTGTCCGGCAGCACCGTCACGCGGCTTTTCGTGGTGGTGCCCATGGAGAGGGGTACGCTGACGGCGGGACTGATCACCAGCCGGACGCCGCGGTAGTATTCCAGCGCTTGCAGTTCACTCTCGAAAAGTTCCAGCACCTGCTTATCTTCCACCGGAACAGACACGGACATAACGCGATGGCGGAACAACCAATGGGCGATACATTTCCCTCCAAACACGACGGCAAAGCCGATGCCCCAAAGGAGAAACAGCACGCTCAGCACATGGGACGGGATGTAAATGACAAAGGTGGGCACAGGGGCGATGTCCAGCAGCACATGGGCCTGCCAGAACATAAAGACCGGCAGCACCCACATCGTGGCGCAGGCGCGGGCGCTGAAATACCGCCGCAGCACAGGCAGCAGGAACACCAGCAGCAGAAAATGCATACTGATCACCAGCATCACGTCCAGCGACAGCGACAAAAACCGCTCCACCCCCTCCTTGCCGGCAATCGCTGCCGAAAGGATCAGAATCGTCAGCAGTAATATAGGAAGAAAGGTCGGCTCGACCCATACCACCGTTTCCTTTGTCCGCGGCTTGTCGCCAAGGATCGGCTCGGGCATGGGTGCGCCATGTTCCCACCGCCACGCCCGGTGGAACGTATAGGCCACCATTCCTGAGAGAAACAGCGCCCAAAAGATGCGCAGGACGATCATAGTGTCCCCTCCTCCAGCATGTCGCGCAGCTGCGCCAGTTCCTCCTTGCTCAAACCGCTGCTGCACAGCGCCGCGGCGAAGGTGGAGATGTTTCCTCCGCAGAGTTTATCCACAAAACGCTTGCTCTGGGCGGAGAGGTACTCCTCCCGGCTGACCAGCGGGTGATAGCGGGAGCTGCGCCCCACCTTCTCGATCTGCAGAAACCCTTTCTCCGCCAAGCGGGTCAGCAGCGTCAGCAGCGTGGTCATGGCCATAGGGTGTGTTTGGTACAGGATGTGCTCTATATCTACTCTCGCAGCAGGTGCCTCGCACATCCAAATTGCCTGCATGACCTCCAGCTCCGCATCCGGCAGGCGGCGGTTGATATCGCTCATCCAATCACTTCCTCTACATTTGTAGTATTTACTTATATTCTACAAGTGTAGAGCACATTTGTCAATAGGAAAAGCCGCCTTTCGACTCCCCTCTTTTTGATACAAAATAAAGAACCCACCTTGCGGTGGGTTCTTTATTTTGGTGGAGGCGAGGGGAGTCGAACCCCTGTCCGAAAGCGTTTTGACAAGACTTTCTCCGGGCGCAGTTAAGTTTCAGAATTCCCGCCCCGCAAAGGCACTTAACAGACTTTGCGGTTTGGTAGAGTCATGATGCGTGGGCGGGGCAACTCTTACCCGCCTCACGGACGCCGCGTCAACGACGCCTTCCCCGGCCCGCGGCCTCTCCGGTTCAGACGGTCACTGCTTAGGCAGCGACGGCAACAGTATTAGTGTTGTCAGTTAATTTTAAAGTA
>SVMH01000005.1 GCA_015067525.1 Oscillospiraceae bacterium
CACATTATTTCGCGCATCATTTTAATTGATATAAATCATAATTTAAGAAGAGGAGTAAATTACTATGAACCGCAGATATCGTAAGACCATCATCGCCGGTAACTGGAAGATGAACAAGACCGCCACCGAGACCAAGAAGTTCGCCGAAGAGCTGAAGGCCATCCTGCCCAAGGCCAAGTGGTGCGACGTCGTTGTGTGCGTTCCCGCTGTGAACATCTCCGCTGCCATCAAGGCCTTCAAGGACATGCGCGTGTCCATCGGCGCTGAGAACCTGTTCTATGAGAAGTCCGGCGCTTACACCGGCGAGTGGTCCGCTGACATGCTGAAGGATCTGGGCGTCAAGTACGTCATCATCGGCCACAGCGAGCGCCGCCAGTACTTCGGTGAGACCGATTTCACCGTCAACAAGAAGGTCCATGCCGCTCTGGAAGCCGGCCTGCACCCCATCATCTGCGTGGGCGAGAGCCTGGAGCAGCGTGAGCTGGGCATCACCATGGAGCTGATCGCCCTGCAGGTCAAGTCCGCCCTGGCCGGCGTGCCCGCCGAGAAGCTGCGCAAGTGCGTCATCGCCTACGAGCCCGTGTGGGCCATCGGCACCGGCAAGACCGCTACCGCCGAGCAGGCTGCTGAGGTCTGCACCTTCATCCGCACCACCGTCCGTCACCTGTACGGTGCCCGCATCGCCCGCTCCATCACCATCCAGTACGGTGGCTCCATGAAGGGTTCCAACGCTGCCGAACTGCTGGCTCAGCCCGATATCGACGGCGGCCTGATCGGCGGCGCTGCCCTGAAGCCCGCTGAGTTCGTGGAGATCATCAACGCTGCCAACCAGGAGTAATTTCCCCATCTCACACCAAGGTAAGAAACGAGGATCTTATGAACAAAACTCCGACTACGCTCATCATCATGGATGGCTTTGGCCTGATGGCCGCCAGCGGAAGCAACGCGGTGACTCTGGCCAACACGCCGGTGCTGGATCGTCTCTTTGCAGAGTATGCCAACACCACGCTGTCCGCGTCCGGTTTGGATGTGGGCCTGCCTGACGGTCAGATGGGCAACAGTGAGGTAGGCCACACCAATATCGGCGGCGGCCGTGTGGTGTTCCAGGATCTGCCCCGTATCAGCCGCGCCATTGAGGACGGCTCCTTCTTCCGCAACGAGGCCTACAACAAGGCTATGGATAACTGTGCGGCCAACGGCTCCAGCCTGCACCTGTACGGCTTGCTGAGCGACGGCGGCGTCCACTCCCATGTGGACCACCTGTGGGCTCTGATGCGCATGGCCAAGGAAAAGGGTCTGGAGAAGGTGTATATCCACGCCTTTCTGGATGGCCGTGACGTTTCCCCCACCTCCGGCCGCGACTTCGTCAAGCAGTGCGTGGACAAGTGCGCCGAGATCGGCGTGGGCAAGATCGCCACGGTGATGGGCCGCTACTATGTCATGGACCGCGACAAGCGCTGGGAGCGCGTGCAGCTGGCCTATGACGCCATGGTCTACGGCGAGGGCATCCAGAACGAGGATCCCGTGGACGCCGTGGAGAAGTCTTACAATGCCGGTGTCACCGACGAATTTGTGGAGCCCGTGGTCTGCGACCGCGACGGCACCATCTCCGACGGCGACAGCATCATCTTCTTCAACTACCGTCCCGACCGCGCCCGTGAGATCACCCGCGCGCTGGTGGATCCCGCCTTTGACGGCTTCCAGCGCGAGTTCTTCCCCACCACCTATGTGTGCAACACGGAGTACGACGCCACCATGCCCAACGTGCTGGTTGCCTGGCCCCGCGTGCTGGTGAAGAACGGTCTGGGCGAGTACCTCAGCTCTCTGGGCCTGACCCAGCTGCGCATCGCTGAGACCGAGAAGTACGCCCATGTCACCTTCTTCTTCAACGGCGGCGTGGAAAAGCAGTACCCCGGTGAGGACCGCGTGCTGGTGGCCTCTCCCAAGGTGGCGACCTACGACCTGCAGCCCGAGATGAGCGCCATTGAGGTGTGCGACAAGTGCGTTGAGCGCATCAACTCCGGCGCCTATGACGTGATCATCCTGAACTTTGCCAACTGCGACATGGTGGGCCATACCGGCGTGCTGGAAGCAGCTGTCAAGGCCGTGGAAACGGTGGATGCGTGCGTGGGCCGCGTAGTGGATGCCACGCTGAAGATGGGCGGCATCGCCATGGTCACCGCTGACCACGGCAACGCCGAGCAGATGAAGCAGCCTGACGGCAGCCCCATGACTGCCCACACCACCAATCTGGTGCCCTTCATCCTGTGCGGCGCCGGCACCGAGCTGCGTCCCGGCCGCTTGGCCGACATTGCCCCCACCATTCTCGACGTGATGGGCCTCGCCTGCCCCGAAGAGATGGACGGTCAGACACTGATCGTGAAATAAGGGCATAGAAAAGTTCACAATTACGTGGTATAATAAAGAGGACAGTGAAAACTGCCCTCTTTATTTTTTTGCCTTTACTCTTCCAAGGAGGATCATTTATGCGTATTTGTGTCATCGGCTGCGGCCGCTGGGGATCGCTGATCACCTGGTATCTTGACCATATCGGCCACGAGGTAACGCTGTACGGCCGCAAGGAGTCTGCGCGCATGCAGGCCTTTCTTGCCACGCGGGAAAACGACCTGCTGCGTCTGCCGGAGTCTGTGCGGCTGACCACGGAGCTTGCGGACGTGAAGGACGCCGAAACGGTCATCATCTCCGTCAACTCTCAGGGCCTGCAGGCGCTGATGGATGAGCTCCGTCCGCTGGAGCTGAAGAACAAGACCTTCGTGCTGTGCATGAAGGGCATCGAGATCGGCACCGGCCGCCGCCTGAGCCAGATCGCCGAGGAAAATCTGGACAGCAGCAACCGCGTGGCCGTTTGGCTGGGCCCCGGCCATGTGCAGGAGTTTTACCGGGGCATCCCCAACTGCATGGTCATCGACAGCCGCGACGAGGCCACCAAGGCCCGCCTGATCGAGGCCTTTTCCGGCCAGCTGATCCGCTTTTATTACGGCAGCGACCTGATCGGCAACGAGGTGGGCGCCGCCGCCAAAAACGTGGTGGGCATCGCCGCCGGCATGCTGGACGGCGCAGGGCTCTCATCCCTCAAGGGCGCCCTCATGAGCCGCGGCACCCGCGAGGTGGCCCGATTGATCCACGCCATGGGCGGCAGCGAGCTGTCGGCCTACGGCCTGTGCCATCTGGGCGACTATGAAGCCACCGTCTTTTCCCGCTGGAGCCACAACCGCCAGTTTGGCGAGTCCTTTATCCGCGGTGAGTCCTACACCAAGCTGGCCGAGGGCTACTACACCGTCAAGGCTATGCTGGAGCTGGGCGAGCAGTACGGCGTGGAGCTGCCCATCTGCCGCGCGGTCTACGATATCCTCTACGAAAAGGCCAACCCCTCCGAAGTGCTGCAGGATCTGTTTGCCCGCGGCCTGAAGGGTGAATTTGAGAAATAAGACGAAAAACCCTTTCCTCCGGCGCGTATAAAAGGGCCTCTGACCGTCCATACTGGACGCAGAGGTCCTTTTTGTACCATTTCGGCCAGCCGCCGGCCGCAACAGGCGGCGGAGCGCGGTGCGCTTTGGAGGAATGATGAAATGAGCAGATTTGATTCTGGAAAGATCCGGGCCATGTTCGGCGGCAGGGGCTTTTACATAGCCCTTGCGCTGTGTTTACTGGTGGTGGGTGTGTTGGGCTGGTTCGCCATCTTCGGCGGCGATGAGCCCATTGAGGACGCGGTAAATCCCGCACCGGTGGTGGTGGATCCCGCACCGGTGACGCCCGACCCGGTGATGGAAGAGCCGGAAGAGCCGGAGATCGTGGAGGAAGAACCGGTGGTCGAGCCGGTGGAGATCCATGAAGTGGAGCAGCTGCTGCCGCAGGTGATCTCCCCGTTGGACGGCACCACGGTGACGGTATTCAGCATGACGGAGCTCATGTACGATGAGACCATGGGTGACTGGCGTACCCACAACGGGCTGGACATTCAGGCCGCCGAGGGTGACGCTGTGAAAACGGCGGCCGGCGGCATTGTGGTGGAGGTGGTGGACGATGAGCTGATGGGCACCACGGTGATCATCGAGCACGCCGACGGCTACACCACCCAGTACAGCAGTCTGCAGGAGGATCCTCCTGTGGGCAAGGGGCAGGAGGTGCGCGCCGGTGACATCATCGGCTATGTGGGCGCCACCGCTGCAGCGGAAGGGAACATGGGGCCCCATCTCCACTTCTCCGTTTTCAAAAACGACCAGATCGTGGACCCGGCGGAATATGTAGGGTAAAATGAAAAAGCGGACGTCCAAAGACGTCCGCTTTTTGTGCAGCTTAGCACTTGTCATGAAAACGTCCCCATGCTATGATTCCTGTGGTTTTTGGAATTTTTCGTAAGGGGACTTTTCTGTGATCCATCTGTTGCTGGCCGTGATCTATCTGGCCTTTATCAGCCTCGGCTTGCCCGATGCCCTGCTGGGCGGCGCCTGGCCGACCATCTATCAGGAGTGGAATGTGCCCGTTTCCTGGGCCGGTGTGGTGTATATGATCATCTCGCTGGGCACGGTGGTGTCCAGTTTGATGAGCGACCGGCTGACCCGCGCTCTGGGCGCAGGAAGGGTGACGGCGCTCAGCGTGGCCGCCACCGCCGCGGCGCTGTGGGGCTTTTCCGTCAGCGGTTCTTTCTGGCAGCTGTGCCTGTGGGCCATCCCCTACGGCCTGGGTGCCGGCAGCGTGGACGCGGCGCTGAACAACTATGTGGCGCTGCACTACGATTCCCATCACATGAGCTGGCTGCACTGCATGTGGGGCGTGGGTGCCTCTGTGGGCCCGCATATCATGTCCCATGCGCTGACGGGCGCGCAGGGCTGGGGTGCCGGTTTTCGGACGGTGGCGCTGATCCAGACGGTGCTGACGGCGCTTCTCTTCTGCTCGCTGCCTCTTTGGAAGGGGAAGAAAACGTCGGCAGAAGCGCGAAGCGAAAAGGCGCTGTCTCTCAGACAGGTGCTGGCCATCCCGGGAGTAAAGCGCGCGATTGCCGCCTTTTTCTGTTACAGCGCCGTAGAGACCACTGTTTTCCTCTGGGCCGCCAGCTATCTGGTGCTGCACCGCGGAATGGCGGAAGCGGAAGCCGCCCGTCTGGCCGGCTTTTTCTACCTTGGTATGACGGTGGGCCGCGCGCTGGGTGGCTTTGTGACCATGCGCCTGAATGACCGGCAGATGATCCGCCTCGGCCAGGCAGTGACGGCGCTGGGCATTGCTGTGCTGTTGCTGCCGCTGGGAACGGCGGTATCTGCTGCGGGTATGCTGGTGCTGGGGCTTGGCTGCGCGCCCATCTATCCGGCGTTTATCCACGCCACGCCTACTTATTTTGGGGCCCACCGCTCCCAGTCCGTCATCGGTGTGCAGATGGCCGGCGCCTATGTGGCCACATCCTTTATGCCGCCCCTTTTCGGCCTTGTGGCCCAGTACATCTCCCCTGCCCTCTTCCCCGTCTACCTGCTGGCCTTCCTGATCGCCATGGTGGTGCTGCATGAGGGGATGCTGCAGCAAGAAGAAAAATAAGCAAAAAACCGCCCACGAGGGCGGTTTTTTGTTGCATATGCTACTGAAATTTTAGCAATTGCCGCATATAATAATTATAATAAAACATATCACAAGGAGGCACCCCTTATGGATCGCAAAGTATTGGAAAAGATGAATTACGGTGTGTTCGTCGTGGGCACGCAGTATCAGGGTAAGCGCGTGGGCTGCGTAGTCAACTCTTTCGCCCAGGTCACCAGTAACCTGCCTCAGAAATTTACCATTACCCTCAATCGGGATAACGAGACCTGCAAGGCCCTGTTGGAAACGGGAACCTTTGCGGTGACCCTGGCGGGCAAGGACTGCCCCAAGGAGCTCATCAACCTCTTTGGCTACAAGTCCAGCCGCGTGACGGATAAGTTCGCCGGCTATGAGACCTTTACCGACTCGCAGGGCAACCCCTTCGTCAAGGAGGGCATGGTGGCCCGTGTGACGTGCAAGGTGGTGGATACCATGGATGTGGGCCGCTACGTGCTGTTTTTGTGCGACGGCGTGGACGGCGAGATCCTGGGTGAGGGCCGGATGCTGACGGTGGATGAGTTCCTGGGCAAGGGTGCTGCCGCCGTGCCGCCCACCGCCACCGTGTACCGCACGCTGGAGGAAGTGGGCAGCTGGGTGTGCCCCTGGTGCGGCTTCGTCTACCACGGCGAAAAGCTGCCCGAAGGCTATGTCTGCCCCCTGTGCGGCTGCCCGGGTGAGAAGTTCATCCGCAAAGAAGGAGAATAAAAAGCAAAAGACCGCCTGTAGGGCGGTCTTTTTTCATATTCACAGTACTTCCAGCAGCTCACGGAAGCTGCCGATGCGTACATCTGCCGCGTCCAGACACTGACCGGCCGAGTCGGGGTTATCAAAGCCGATGCAGCGCATGCCGGCGGCCTTGGCGGCCAGTGTGCCGTTGGTGGAGTCTTCTACAACGACGCAGATTTCGGGTGAAGCCCCCATCTTCTCCGCCGCCGCCAGAAAGACGTCCGGCGCGGGCTTGGTGTTCTTCACCCACTGGGCGCTGAAGCGCACCTGAAAGAAGGGAGCGATGCCCACCCGCTCCGTACACAGGTCGATGTAGTCCTGGGTGGACGAGGAGGCCACCGCCATGCGCCAGCCGCGCTTTTGCAGTTCTGCCAGCGTTTCATTTACTCCCTCGATGCGGGGGATGTCGCCGTGGCGCAGGTGATCGGATTTGAGCTGATAGTAGCGGTCAAATACTGACTTCTCACCGCGAAAATCCACACCGTAGTGCTCCAGCACCAGCTCCATCAGCCGCTTGCCGTTGGCGCCGATACAGCCCTTGTAGGCTTCGAAGGCCAGGTCGATGCCGCGCTCGGCAAAGACCTGTTTCCAAAGCTGGTAGTGCAGCGGCTCGGTGTTCACCAGCACGCCGTCCATGTCAAACAAGATCACACGATCCATAAAAGCTCCTTCTTTCGCGCAAAAAGGTGAGGCCGCACTGGCGGTCTCACCCTTTTTTGTGTTACTTTTTCAGCTCGCCGTTGGCGCTGGCGGTCAGATAGGCGTTGATAAAGCCATCGATGTCGCCGTCCATCACGGCCTGGATGTTGCCCATTTCGTAGCCGGTGCGGGTGTCCTTGGCCAGGGTGTAGGGCATGAAAACGTAGGAGCGGATCTGGCTGCCCCATTCGATCTTCATCTGCACGCCCTTGATGTCGCTGATCTTCTCGGCGTTCTGCTGGATCTTCAGCTCCACCAGCTTGGCCTTGAGCATCTTCATGGCGTTGTCGCGGTTCTGGAACTGGCTGCGCTCCGTCTGGCAGAACACCACGATGCCGGTGGGCAGGTGGGTCAGGCGCACGGCGGAGGAAGTCTTGTTGATGTGCTGGCCGCCGGCACCGGAGGAGCGGCAGGCCTGCATTTCGATCTCGTCGGGACGGATCTCAATGTCGCTGTCGTCGGGCATTTCGGGCATGACTTCCACAGCGGCAAAGCTGGTCTGGCGGCGGGCGTTGGCGTCAAAGGGGGAGACGCGGACCAGACGGTGCACGCCGTTCTCGCTCTTGAGGTAGCCATAGGCGTTCTCACCCTCGATGGAGATGGTAGCGCTCTTGATGCCGGCTTCTTCGCCTGCTTCGTAGTCCAGCAGCTGATAGGTGTAGCCGTGGCGCTCGGCCCAGCGGGTGTACATGCGGTAGAGCATCTCGGTCCAGTCCTGGGCCTCGGTGCCGCCGGCGCCGGCGTGGAAGGTCATGATGGCGTTGTTGCCGTCGTACTCACCGCTGAGCAGGGCGGCCAGACGCCGCTCTTCCATTTCCTTCTCCAGCGTGTCGTAAGCGGCTATCACGTCGGGCAGAAGGGAGGCGTCATCCTCTTCCTGTGCCATTTCGCACAGCACCAGCGCGTCCTCCCAGTCGGACACCAGGCGGTCGTGCTTCTTGATGCGGTTTTCCAGACGCTTGATCTGCTGAGAGACCTTCTGGGAGCGGGCAAGGTCGTTCCAGAAGCCATCCTGCTCGGTCTCCGCCTGCAGGGCTGCGTATTCCTCACGGGCCTTGGGGATGCCCAGTGCCTTCTCCAGCTCGCCCAGAGCGGGCTCCAGTGCCAGAAGTTTCTGTTTGTACTCGTCGTATTCAATGACTGCCATAATTGGTGTCTCCTTTTGCGTATATTTCAATAACTAAGGTATTATATCCAAAATTTGTGCGGATGTAAAGATGGAAAGGGGAGAAAAAGGGGAGGAAAATCACGTTTACAGAATAAAACGGAGCAAGCAGCATAATGCTTGCTCCGATATGGAGCGGGGTACGGGAATCGAACCCGCCTATGCAGCTTGGGAAGCTGCCGTTCTACCGATGAACTAACCCCGCGTATGAAGTTGGATGAAGTTTGCCTCCGTCGGAAGGTGAAGTTGATGAAGTTACTGTGCCATTATAGCAGGCCCACCGGGGATTTGCAAGGCGAAAAATGTCGCCTTCGGCATGAACGTCCGGCGCGGCGCATAGGGTGTGAAAAAACACGTTGGAGGGGATCGGATGAAACGCTGCATTTTTCTTTTGCTGCTCCTTTTGGCCTTGTGGCCGGCATCGGCCGCGGCGGTGGAGCTGGATATCGAAGCACGCTCGGCCTTGCTGATGGAAAAGGAGACGGGACAGGTGCTCTACACCAAAAACGAGCACGAAAAGCTGGAGCCGGCCAGCGTCACCAAGGTGATGACGCTGCTTTTGACCATGGAAGCCATCGACCGCGGTGCTATTGCTTATGATGATGTGGTGACCGTCAGCGCCTACGCCGCGTCCATGGGCGGCAGCAATGTGTATCTGGCCGAGGGCGAGCAGATCACGGTGGAAGACCTGCTGAAAGCGGTGTGCGTGGCCTCGGGCAACGACGCCTCCGTGGCGTTGGCCGAGCATGTGTCCGGCGTGACAGAGCTCTTCGTGGCCGAGATGAACAACCGGGCCCGGGAGCTGGGCATGAAGGATACCCATTTTGTCAACTGTCACGGCCTGCCGGCGGAGGGCCATGTATCCAGCGCGGCGGATATCGCCATCATGAGCCGGGAACTGATCCTGAACCACCCCGACCTGCGGCGATTTACCACCATCTGGATGGATTCGCTGCGGGGCGGCGAGTTTCAACTGGCCAACACCAACAAGCTGATCCGCTTCTATGACGGCGCCACGGGGCTCAAGACCGGCTCCACCAGCTCCGCCGGCTACTGCGTCAGCGCCACCGCCGAGCGCGACGGCATGGAGCTGATCGCCGTGGTACTCAAGGGCAGCACCTCCCAGCAGCGCTTCGAGGACGCCAAGACCATGCTCAACTACGGTTTTTCCACCTACGCCCTGCACGCGGTGGAAGCGGCAGAGCCTTTTGCACCGCTGTCGGTCCGACTGGGCATGCAGGAGACGGTCGCCCTGAAGCTGCCGGAGACGGGGCGGCAGGTGCTGGTGAAAAAGGCCCAGATTGCCGGCCTGACCCAGGAAGTCTCCCTGCCGGAGACGGTGGACGCCCCTGTGGAGGAGGGGCAGCAGCTGGGCGTGCTGACGGTGCGCGACGGCGAGACGGTGGTGCTGGAGGTGCCCATTCAGGCGGCGGAAAGCGTGGAAAAGCTGACGTGGTGGGAGATGTACCGGCGGATGCTGGGGATGCTGTGCTTCAACGGATAAAAAGAGACGGCTTTGCCGTCTCTTTTTTCTTGTTTTTTGCGCTGCACCGTTGTAAAATAATAAACTAAGGAAATATCACCAACTTTTCATATAGGAGGAACTGATCCATGATCCAGGTCAATCTGAATAATATCCGCCCCTTTGTGGGTGAGAACTACGAAGCCGAGCTGGTCTCCCGCGTCCGCGACGCCCACGACAAGCTGCAGCTGGGCACCGGCGCCGGCAGCGACTATATCGGCTGGGTGCGCCTGCCCGCCGACTACGACAAGGACGAGTTTGCCCGCATCAAGGCTGCCGCCCAAAAGATCCAGAGCGACAGCAAGGCCCTGGTGGTGGTGGGCATCGGCGGCTCCTATCTGGGCGCCCGCGGCGTCATTGAGTGCCTGTGCTCTGCCAACTACAACCTGAAGAAGAAGGACACCCCCAACATCTACTTTGCCGGCAACGGCCTGTCTTCCGACCAGCTGAGCGAAGTGGTGGAGCTGATCGGCGACGATGACTTCTCTGTCAACGTCATCTCCAAGTCCGGCACTACCACCGAGCCCGCCGTGGCCTTCCGCTTCTTCCGCAAGCTGTTGGAGGACAAGTACGGCGTGGAAGAGGCTGCCCGCCGCATCTATGCCACCACCGACCGCGCTCGCGGCGCGCTGAAGACCCTGGCCGATGAGGCCGGCTATGAGTCCTTCGTGGTACCCGACGATGTGGGCGGCCGTTACAGCGTGCTGACCGCCGTGGGCCTGCTGCCCATCGCCGTGGCCGGGGTGGATATCGACGCTCTGATGGCCGGCGCTGCCGACATGATGGAAACCTGCGCCAAGCCCGAGCTGGCCGCCAACCCCGCCTGGCAGTACGGTGCCGCCCGCTATGAGCTGTACCGCACCGGCAAGAAGATCGAGATCCTGGCCGCCTACGAGCCCAACTTCCGCTTTATGTGCGAGTGGTGGAAGCAGCTCTACGGCGAGAGCGAGGGCAAGGAGAACCGCGGCCTGTTCCCCGCCAGCGTGGAATTCACCGCGGACCTCCACTCCATGGGTCAGTATATCCAGCAGGGCGAGCGCCATCTCTTTGAGACCGTGGTGCGTCTGGGCAAGTCCGCCACCTGCAACAAGGTGCCCTTTGACACCGTCAACGGTGACGGCCTGAACTTCCTGGCCGGCAAGGATATGGACTTCATCCGTCAGCAGGCCATGGACGGCACGCTGCTGGCCCATGTGGAGGGCGGCGTTCCCAATATCATCGTGGGCCTGGAGAAGCTGGACGCCTATTCTCTGGGCGAGCTGATCTACTTCTTCGAATATTCCTGCGGCATCAGCGGCTATCTGCTGGAGGTCAATCCCTTCGACCAGCCCGGCGTGGAGGCCTATAAGAAGAATATGTTTGCCCTGTTGGGCAAGCCCGGCTATGAGGCCCTGCGGGAAGAGCTGCTGGGCAAGCTGAACGGCTGAGTGTTGCCGTTTTCGACAAAAAAGAACGCATAAATTCTCATTGCTATTTTTCAGACAATGTGGTATCGTATCATTAAGTATAGGAACCACTGGTTACTGTATATTCTGAAGGAGTGATTTCTTATGGTTAGATTGATTATGGGTACTGCCGGCGCCGGCAAGACCAAGCAGCTGATCGAGCTGATCCACGCCAGCGTGGAGGCAGAAAAGGGCAGCGTCGTGTGCATCGAGCCCGGTGCCGACATGACTTATGACGTGAGCTACAATGTACGTCTGGTCAATGCCGGTGAGTATGATCTGAATTCTTTTGAGTGCCTGCGCGGCTTCATCAGCGGTCTGTATGCGGGCAATTACGATATTTCTCACGTCTATGTGGACAACCTGTGCAAGATCACCCGCAACGATGATCTCAACGAGGTGGAGAAGTTCCTCAACTGGCTGGAGCGTTTCAGCGACAAGAACATGGTGAAGTTCACCGTGACCATTAGCGCCGACGCCGACATCGCCACCGACGGTCTGCGCCACTTCCTGTAAGACCCATCAAAAGAGACCGCAGCAACGGCTGCGGTCTCTTTTTGCCTTCTTCCCCCTTGAGAATTGAGCGCTCGCGTGATACAATAAAATCTCTCCATGCGGGTATGGTGAAATTGGTAAACACGCTGGATTTAGGTTCCAGTGCTCACGCTTGCGGGTTCGAGTCCCGCTACCCGTACCAAAAAACATAAGGAGGCCTCCCTATGAAGCAGTTTTTGATCGTTGTGGACATGCAGAAGGATTTTGTTGACGGTGCGCTGGGCACTGCCGAGGCGCAGGCCATCGTGCCCGCCGTGGCGGAGAAGATCCGCACCTTTGACGGCGAGATCATCGTCACCTATGATACCCACGAAGAGGACTATATGGAGACCCGCGAAGGCCGCTTCCTCCCCGTGCCCCACTGCATCCGCGACACGGACGGCTGGCAGCTGGACGCCGCCGTGGCCGAGGCCCTCAGTGACCGGGCCTACACCGTGGTAGAAAAGCCCACCTTCGGCGCCGTGACTTTGCCTGAGGTGGTGGAACAGCTGGCCGGAGATGAGGAATTCACCGTGGAGCTCATCGGCCTTTGCACCGATATCTGCGTGGTGTCCAACGCCATGCTCCTCAAAGCCGCTTTCCCCGAAGCCGATATGAGCGTGGATGCCGCCTGCTGCGCCGGCGTGTCCCCCGCAAGCCATCAGGCCGCCCTCACCACCATGGCCTGCTGCCAGATCACCATCACCAACAACTGATCTGGTATTATCATTTAACACAAAACTGGCGATTTTTTGATATCCAGAATCGTGGTATGCTTGGCGCATACCACGATTTTTCTCTAAAGGAGAGTGCATATGAAACGTATCGCCAGTATTCAGGATATTTCCTGCCTGGGCCGCTGCTCGCTGACCGTGGCGCTGCCCGTCATCTCCGCCATGGGCGTGGAGTGCGCCATCGTGCCCACCGCCGTGCTCAGCACCCACACTATGTTCCAGAACTTTACCGTCTGCGACCTGAGCGATCAGATCATGCCCATCGCCCGCCACTGGAAGGACGAAAAGGTGCATTTTGACGCCATCTACACCGGCTACCTTGCAAGCGCGGAGCAGATCGGCGACGTGTGCGCTTTCTTTGACATGCTCAAGAGCGAGGACACCATGATTTTTGTGGACCCTGCCATGGCCGACCACGGTAAGCTCTATCCCGGCTTCGGTCCCGAATTCCCCGCCGAGATGGCCAAGGTCGCCGCCCGGGCTGACGTGGTGATCCCCAACCTGACCGAAGCCTGCCTGCTGACCGGCGCAGAGTACAAGGAAGAGTACGACGAGGCCTATATCAAGGATCTGCTGCACCGTCTGGTGACCCTGGGTGCCAAGAAGGCCATCCTCACCGGCGTCAGCTTTGAAGAGGGCAAGGTGGGCGTCATGAGCTACGATAGCCTGACGGGTGAATACTTCACCTACTTCAATGACAAAATGCCCGTTTCCTTCCACGGCACCGGCGACATCTTCTCCTCCGTGGTGATGGGCGGCCTGATGCGCGGCCTTTCCATGGAAGACGCCCTGAAGCTGGCTGTGGACTACACGCTGGAGTGTATCCGCATCACCGACAAGAATGAAACGTGGTACGGCGTGGAGTTCGAGCGCGTGATCCCCATGCTGTGTGAGCGGCTGAAGACGGAAGCGTAACTGAAAAACAAAAAGCGGACGCCGCGGCGTCCGCTTTTTCATTTCTCATGCTGTAGCAGCTCGCGCAGAAAGGCGAAGCGCTCCTCTTTGGTGGGGCGGCGTGGGAGAAGTTTGCCGCCGGCGGCCCGCCAACCGGCTTCAAAGGCCTTGGACGCGACGTCATACAGGGCTTCCGCCGCGGCATCGTAGCTTTCCCCTTCCAAAAATGCTTCAAAAGCGAGGTCATAATCTTTCATATCTGTCATAGAACACCTCTCCTGTGCCACTTGATATGAGTATTTTACCAAATTATGTGGCATGATGCAACATACAATGAGTGAAAACTCATTATATGTTGACGATTGAGGCGCGGCAACTTCTTACAATAACAGTAAGAAAACCGTGTGGAGGGGTCGTATGAAAGAGCATTATGCCAGCAGACACTATAAGAAATATGTGCAGATCGGCTTGAACATTTTGCGTTATCGCAAAGAACAGGGGCTGACCCAAATGGAGCTGGCAGAAATGACCGGCTATAGCCGCAATCAGATTCAGCGGGTGGAGTCGGCCTATGTAGTTCCCAACATCGGGATCCTTTACGACATTTCCGAAGCGTTGGGCGTGCCCATCGAAAAGCTGCTGGAGCAGCGCTGAAGCGTAGGGCGCGACGACCTCGGCGCGCCGCAATACAACAAAAAAGACCTGCTGTCCTACGACAGCAGGTCTTTTCAACGTTTTGCAGCTTATTCCTCGCTCTTGGGTTCGTCAGCGGGAGCTTCCTCGTCAGGAGCTTCCTCGGCAGGAGTTTCCTCCGTCTTCGCCTCGGTGTCAAAGTCGGGCATGGGCACCGGCTCAGACACGATGGAGATATGCTTGGCGGGGGCCTCGATGACGCTGGGAGTGCTGGGGCGGAACAGCTTGGGCTCGTCCTCGCGGGTAGCACCGTAGTTGTCTACCAGTTCGGGGTCGCGGCCTTCGATGATGGCCATCATCTCCTGACCGGTAATGGTTTCCTTCTTCAGGAGGTAAGCGGCGATCTTATCCAGCAGCTCGCGGTTTTCGCGGAGGATGGCCTTGGCGTCCTCGTGGCACTGGCGGATGATGGCGATGGTGGCGCGGTCGGCGGCGGCGTAGGTCTCCTGAGCGCAGGACATGGAGTAGGTGCCGTCCAGATACTGGTTGTGGACGGTGCCCAGCGCCATCATGTCAAATTCCTCGGTCATACCGAAGCGGGCCACCAGATTGCGGGCCAGCTCTGTGGCGCGCTCGATGTCGTTGGCGGCGCCGGAGGTCATGGTGTTGCACACCACTTCCTCGCTGGAGCGGCCGGCCAGCAGGGTACGGATCTCGGTGAGAATGTCCTCGCGGGACATGAGGAACTTCTCCTCCTCCGGCAGGTGCAGGGTGTAGCCCAGAGCGCCCTGGGTATGAGGTACGATGGTGATCTTGGAAACGGGCTGGGCGTTCTTCTGCTTGGCAGCCACCAGCGCGTGGCCCACCTCGTGATAGGCAATGATCTTCTTCTCCTCTTCGGTGAGGACGGTGCCCTTCTTTTCGCTGCCTGCGATGACCACTTCAAAGGACACCAGCAGGTCGTTCTGATTCACAGCCTTGCGGCCCTTGCGCACGGCGCGCAGAGCGGCTTCATTGACCAGGTTTGCCAGGTCTGCACCCACGCAGCCGGCGGTGGCCTGAGCGATCTTGTTCAGATCCACGTCCTCGGCCAGATGGATATTGCGGGTGTGCACCTGCAGCGTGGCAAGGCGGCCCGCCAGATTGGGACGGTCCACGGTGATGCGGCGGTCGAAGCGGCCGGGACGCAGCAGCGCCTTGTCCAGCACCTCGGGGCGGTTGGTGGCGCCCAATACGATGACGCCCTTGCTGGGGTCGAAGCCGTCCAGCTCAGCCAGCAACTGGTTGAGGGTCTGCTCGCGCTCGTCGTTGCCGCCGCCGAAGCGTGCGCCATCGCGGGTCTTGCCGATGGTGTCGATCTCATCGATGAAGATGATGCAGGGAGCCACCTTGGCCGCTTCCTTAAAGAGGTCGCGTACGCGGCTGGCGCCCACGCCGACAAACATTTCCACAAAGTCAGAACCGGAGATGGAGAAGAAGGGCACGCCCGCTTCGCCTGCCACGGCCTTGGCCAGCAGCGTTTTACCGGTACCGGGGGAGCCCACCAGCAGCGCGCCCTTGGGCAGCCGTGCGCCAATGGCGGTGTACTTGCCGGGGTTATGGAGGAAGTCGATGATCTCCTCCAGAGATTCCTTGGCCTCGTCCTGACCGGCAACATCCTTGAAGGTAACGCCGGTGGATTTTTCCATGTAGACTTTGGCGTTGGACTTGCCCACGCTGCCGATGCCGCCCATGCCGCCGCCGTTCTTGGACATGATGCGCATGATGAGCATGAATGCGCCCACCATCAGCACCACCGGCAGCAGGAAGTTGAGCAGCAGGCTCAGCATCAGGTCAGCTGCCGTCTGGTAAGCGCTGGTGTAGCTGATCTCAGGATGGGCATCCAGCAGCGCAAAGAGACCGGGATTGTCGATCTGGGCGGTGTAGAGCTTCACCTTGCCGGCTTCGTAGGTCTTGCCGTCCTCGTCGGTGTAGACATAGGTGTCCACCGGCGTGATGTAGACAAATCCGCTGTCAAAGAGGACTTCCTTCACCTCGCCGTCCTTCACCATGGCGATGAAATCGCTGTAGTCGATCTCGTGTTGGGATGCCTGCGACAGGCGGCTGTTGAAGAGGTTGAGCACCAGCGTCAGCAAAACCGCCCATGCCACCAGCGTCAGCACGCCTTTCAGGTTTTTCTTGTTTTTGCCGTTCTTGTTCTGGTTGTTGGAATTTTTGTTGGGGTCCATATACGTCTCCTTCCGTAAAAACCGTCCGAAAAGACGGAGAAACTCAGTATTCTGTGGCAGTATACCATAAAATATAGAAACCCACAAGTCGCAGAGATTCTCTTTTTCTGTAAAATTTCTATGAATGGTGCTTTATCTTGTTTGCTGGATATGCTATACTGATACAATCCGGAACTATGACATCCCAATGAAGAGATGAGGAATACAATATGCGAGAAAACGAGACCAAAAAGACGCTGCCGGAAGCCGAAGCCGACGGAATTATCGAAGGCCGCAACGCGGTGATCGAGGCGCTGCGCTCCGGCGCCGCCATCGACAAGATCTATCTGGCCAAGGGCGAGACGGACAAGACGCTGGGCCACATCGCCTCCAAGGCCCGCGCCGCCGGCATCGTGGTGGTGGAGGCCGACCGGCGCAAGCTGGACAACATGAGCCGCACCCACTCCCATCAGGGCGTCATCGCACTGGCCGCTATGCGGGAGTATGTGTCGGTGGAATCCCTGCTGGAAAACGCCGCCGCCAAGGGGGAACAGCCTCTGCTGGTGGTCTGCGATGAGATCTCCGATCCCCACAATCTGGGCGCCATCCTGCGTACGGCGGAGTGTGCCGGCGCCCATGGCGTCATCATCCCCAAGCGCCGCAGCGCAGGCCTGACGGCCATTGTGGCCAAGACCTCCGCCGGTGCGGTGAGCTACATGCCCGTGGCCCGCGTGGCCAATATCCCCAGCCTCCTGAAGGATCTGAAGAAGCAGGGAGTCTGGGTCTTCGGCACCGCGGCCGACGGCAACACCACTCTCTACAATGCTGATCTCAAGGGCCCCGCCGCCATCGTCATCGGCAGCGAGGGCAGCGGCATGAGCCGTCTGGTGGCGGAAAACTGCGACTTCTTAGTCAGTATTCCCATGAAGGGCCAGATCTCTTCCCTGAACGCATCGGCTGCCGCTGCCATTTTGCTGTATGAGGCGGTGCGCCAGCGCATCTGAACACAGAAAGGAACACCATGAGCAAGCGCAGCGACGATTTGTTTGATACGCTGTCGGAGACCAAGCGTTTGGTGGGCGATCTGGAAGCGCCCGCCAGCGAGGAGTTTTCGCTGGAGTCCATCCTGGCCGAATTCGGCCAGGGTGTGGCGGAGCCTGCGCAAAAACAGGAGGAAACGCCCCCTGCACCGGCGGACCCGGTGGAAGAGGAGTCCTCTTGCCAAGAGGTGCCGGCGGAAGAGCCGACGCCGGTGGAGAACGAAGCGGAAGAGGCGGCCGCACCGGAGGAAGAACCTGTCCGCCAGGAGGAGCCTGCACCGCGCCGCACCAAGGTACTGCAGTTCCCCCAGCTGTTTGCCCGGACGGAGGAAGAGCCGGAAGAAACCGAGCCCCCCGCAGAGTCGGAAGCCCCGGCGGAACCGGAACCTGCGGAGGAGCCTGTGGCCGAACCGGAAACTGAGGAGGAGACCAAGGTCTCCATTGAAGACGTGATGGCCCGCACGGTGGATGCCGTGCTGGACGATGAAAGCGACGCCCTGCTGGAAGAGCGGCCGCCCCTGACCGAGCAGATCGGCTTTTGGTGGGCCAATGTGAAGGAAAAGGCGTCGGAGCTGGTGGGGCAGTTTGTTCCCGCGGCAAAAACTGCCGTTGGCAGCAGAGAAGAGGGCTTCCGCCGGGAGCCGGATATGGAGCAGGCCTTCCGCGAGACCAAGCGCCGCTGCAAGCGCCTGAGCCGCCAGCTGCTGTTCTCTGCCCTTCCGCTGGCAGTGCTGCTGGCGCTGACGGTGATCGATACGTGGTTTTCTTCCGTTTTGCCGCCGCTGTGGAGCGCGCAGGTGCTGCTGCGCTGCGGCGTGGTGGGCGGATTGCTGCTGCTTACCTGCCTGCTGGCCACGCAGGTGTGGCGCGAGGCGCTGCGGGGTCTGAAGGAAAAGCAGATGACCTGTGAGGCAGCATCGGCCCTGCAGGTGCTGGCTGTGCTGGGTGAGTGTGTTTACGGCGCTGTGACCGGCCGGATGGACTATCTGCCGCTGGCGGCGAGCGCTGCGCTGCTGGTGTGGCTGTGCCTGTTGGGTCGGCTGCTGCTGAGCAGGGCACAGCGCGACGCATACCGTCTGATGGATCTGGGCGGCCGTCCGCCCTATGCCGTGGCGGTCACCTCCGCCGGTGCCTGCAAGCAAAAGGGGCGGATCGACGGATTTTACAGCACTTTCCAGCGGCCGGATCCCGCCGCTGTGAGCCAGAATATCCTGCTGCCGCTGCTGCTGTCTGCCTGCACGGTGCTTGCCGGTGTGGTGTGTATCGGCGGTGAGCGGATGGAGGAGTTTTTGCGGGTGTGGAGCGTGCTGCTGACGGCTTCGCTGTCGCTGGGTCTGCCGCTGTGCGGCAGTTTGAGCGTGTACTGCCTGCAAAAGCGGTTGGGCCGCAGCGGCTGCGCCGTGGCCGGTTATGCCGGCGCCCGGACGGTCAGCGACTCCAAGCGCATGGTGCTGACGGACAGCGATGTGTTTCCACCCGGCACCGTCAGCCTCAACGGACTGAAGATCTACGGTGAGGAGATCGGCAAGGTGGCATCCTATGCCGCCACGCTGGCCCGGGCTTCCGGCAGCCAGCTCCAGCCGATTTTTGAGCAGCTGCTCACGGCCGAGGGCGGCACCCACTGTGCTTACGATGACCTGCACTTCTACGAAGAGGGCGGTGTGGGCATCACCATCCGCGGCGAGAGCGTCACCATGGGCAGCGAGTATTTCATGCGCAAGCGCCGTGTCCGGCTGCCGCAGGAGCTGAAGGTGAAAACCGGTGTGTTTCTGGCAGTGGACGGTCAGCTGATCGCCATTTTTGCCATCAAATATCAGGCTTCACGCAATGTGGAGTGGGCCCTGCGCGCCCTGCGCCGCAGCCGCATCGAACCGGTGCTGGCGGTGCGCAGCGGCAACATCACCCCCGGTCTTTTGAAAAAGCGCTTCGGCGTGGATGCAAGGCCCGTATATCCTGACGTGTCTACCCGTCTGGCGCTTTCCAACCTGTCGGGCGAAACGGTGGAGCAGGCCAACGCCGTGCTGTACCGCGAGGGTTTGATGCCTTTTGCCGAGGTGGTGATCGGCAGCCGCCGCTGCTGCCGCGCCGTGCGGCGCAGCACCCTTTTGTGCTGGCTGGGCAGCCTGTGCGGCCTGCTGCTGGGCTATTATCTCACGGGCGTGGCCGCGTACAGTGCCCTAAGTGCGGGCTTTGTGCTGCTCTTCACCCTGCTGTGGCTGCTGCCGGCGGTGCTGCTGGCGGACCTGACACGCAGGTATTAAGCAAAAAACGTAAAAAAGGACGCTTCGGCGTCCTTTTTTTGCCGCCAAACCGCACTGATATGTAAATTTCGCTGAAATTTTAAGAAAAATATAGTTGTCAGGTCGGCAGAAATATTATATAATTCGATTGTTGAGCGATTTGTGCACCTGCGGGTGCGCTTTACAAAACGAAGGGAGAAACTGTATATGACCGCCAATGAAATCCGTAATATCTGCCTGCTGGGCCATGGTGGCTCCGGTAAGACGTCTCTCGTCGAGCAGATGCTCTTTATGACCAAGGGTACTGATCGTCTGGGCAAGACCGTGGACGGCAATACCACCTGCGACTACGACGCCGAAGAGATCAAGCGCCAGATCTCCATTTCTCTGGCCTTTGCCCCTGTCAACTACAAGGGCACCAAGATCAACGTCATGGACGCCCCCGGCAACTTCGATTTCTCCGGCGAGGCTCTGTCCGCCATCCGCGCCGCTGAGTGCGCCGTGCTGGTTGGTGCTGCCAAGGACGGCCTGTCCGTTGGTCTGGAGCGCACCTGGAAGATGCTGGGCAAGAAGCCCCGCATGATCTTCATCAACCGCACCGATGAGGACAACAGCGACTATAACACCTGCCTGGACGCCATCCGCGGCAAGTTCGGCCAGGCCATCGCCCCCATCGTCGTTCCCGTTGTGGACGGCAACAAGAAGGTCACTGCCATCGTGGACCTGCTGCACAACAAGGCCTATGAGGTCAAGGGCGGCAAGACCGTTGAGTGCGCCATCCCCGGCGATCTGGCCGATGAGGTGGAGTCCCTGCGCGCTGAGCTGATGGAAGCCGCCGCCGGTGCCGACGAGGAGCTGATGGAGAAGTTCTTCGACACCATGGAGCTGACCGACGCTGAGATGGCCAAGGGCCTGAAGATCGGCGTGCGTGACGGCAGCGTCTGCCCCGTGCTGTGCGGCAGCGCCGTGACCGGTCTGGGCGTGGATATGCTGATGCAGACCATCGTGGATCTGGTTCCCGTGGCCACCGATATGCCCGCTGAGAAGGCTCTGGACGATGACGACAACGCCATCGAAGTAGCCTATGATGCTTCCGGCGCCACCGCCGCCATCGTCTTCAAGACCATCTCCGACCAGTACGGCAAGTACTCCATGATCAAGGTCGTTCGCGGTAAGGTCACCGGCGACATGGCTCTGTACAACCCCACCACCGGCAACACCGAGAAGCTGGGCCGTCTGTACGTCATGAAGGGCAAGAAGACCGAGGAGACCAAGGAGATCTGCTGCGGCGACATCGGCGCCATCGGCAAGATGGATAAGGTCAAGACCGGCGACACCCTGTGCGACGCCAAGAACATCGTCAAGCTCTCCGGCATGAGCTATGCCAAGCCCTGCTACAGCCGCGCCATCTCCCCCAAGGTCAAGCAGGAGATCGAGAAGCTGGGTACCGGCCTGCACAAGCTGAACGAGGAAGATCCCACCTTTACCGTCGTCAACAACGCCGAGACCCATCAGACCGTCATCTCCGGCGCCGGCGATATCCAGATCGATGTTCTGTGCGCCAAGCTGAAGAGCCGCTTTGGCGTGGACAGCGAGTTGAGCGCTCCCCGTGTTGCTTACCGTGAGAAGATCCGCTCCACCGTGCGCAAGCAGGGTCGTTATAAGAAGCAGACCGGCGGCTCCGGCCAGTTCGGTGACGTCCACATCATCTTCGAGCCCCAGGCTGAGCAGGAAGAGATGATCTTCGAAGAGAACGTGTTCGGCGGCTCCGTGCCCAAGAACTTCTTCCCCGCCGTTGAAAAGGGTCTGCGCGAGAGCTGCCTGCACGGCGTGCTGGCCGGCTATCCCGTGGTGTTCCTGAAGGCCACCCTGGTGGACGGCTCCTACCACCCCGTTGACTCCTCCGAAATCGCCTTCAAGCTGGCCGCCAACCTGGCCTTCAAGGCCGCTCTGCCCGAGGCCAAGCCCGTGCTGATGGAGCCCATCGGCGAGCTGAAGGTTACCATCCCCGACAGCTATCTGGGCGACGTGATGGGCGACCTGAATAAGCGCCGCGGCCGCGTGATGGGTATGGATCCCACCGGCGACGGCGAGCAGGTGCTGACCGCTGAAGTTCCCATGGCCGAGATGATGAGCTATGCCATCGATCTGCGCTCCATGACCCAGTCCCGCGGTACCTTCACCTTCGACTTCGTGCGCTACGAGGATTGCCCCGGTGCCGCTCAGGAGAAGGCCATCGCTGAGGCCAAGGCTCTGGCCGAGGCTGAGTAAGCTTACCTTATATAAGAGAAAGGACCCCGAACCAACCGGTTCGGGGTCCTTTTTGCCCCCTTCAAAAATTTTTTGAAAAATTTCGAAAAACCTCTTTACAAACGCGTAGGTGTATGTTACTATACAGTTGCAAACGATAATTATTATCGTTAAGAATGAAGAAACGAGGTGGTGTATGGAAAAGGCAAGAAGATACAGCCCCAAGCGCGAAGCGATTTTGGAGTGCTTGCGCTCTACCCACAACCATCCCGCGGCGGAATGGGTGTACGCCCAGCTTAAGCCGACGATCCCCGATCTGTCTCTGGCAACGGTCTACCGTAATCTGGGCCAGTTCCGTAAGGACGGCACCATTCAGGTCATTGGCAATGTGGATGGCGAGGAGCGCTATGACGGGGATACCTCTCCCCACAGTCACTTTATCTGCCGCAGCTGCGGCAAGGTGGCGGACCTTCCCTTCAGCGAAGTGCAGATGCCGGATACCTCCGGCGTGGGAAGGACAGATTCCTGCAGCGTGACCTTCTACGGCTGCTGCAACGACTGCCTGTAAGGCAAAACCAAGTAATCTTACCCCGCGCCGATGGCACCGGACGGGGACAATACAAAAATAATTTTAATGTAACATGATGGAGGAAAAAATTATGAAGAAGTTCGTGTGTTCTGTTTGCGGTTATGTCCATACTGCCGAGGCTCTGGATCCCGATTTCCGCTGCCCCGTGTGCAAGGTCCCCGCTTCCAAGTTTGTGGAGCAGAAGGGCGAGATGAAGCTGGCCGCCGAGCATGAGTATGGCGTCTATGCCAAGACCGTGAAGAACAACCCCGACATCTCCGAAGAAGACAAGAAGTACATCTTCGAGCAGCTGATGGCCAACTTCCAGGGCGAGTGCTCTGAGGTCGGTATGTACCTGTGCATGGCCCGCATCGCTCACCGCGAGGGTTATCCCGAGATCGGCCTGTACTGGGAGAAGGCCGCCTATGAAGAGGCTGAGCACGCTGCCAAGTTTGCTGAGCTCCTGGGTGAGGATCTGGAGCCCAACATGAAGGCTTCCACCAAGGAGAACCTGGCCTGGCGCGTGGACTGCGAGTACGGCGCCACCTCCGGCAAGTTCGACCTGGCCTCCTGCGCCAAGAAGAACGGCCTGGATGCCATCCACGACACCGTCCATGAGATGGCCCGCGATGAGGCCCGCCACGGCCGCGGTCTGGAAGGCCTGCTGAAGCGTTACTTCGGCTAATTAAAAAAACGCCAAAAGAGGCGGGGACTTGTCCCCGCCTCTTTCTTTTTACTTTAGTTTCAGTACGCCGTAGAATGTGAAATCATCTGTGGGAATACCCCAATAGACGTTGGTTTCAGAGAGCGTGTCGGGGCCGTTCACGAGCTTGCTGCTCGTCCAGAAGAACGCCGCATAAGTATCCTTGCCGTTGATCTGACACTTGTGCAGGATACCGGAGATGTGAGGATCCGTAGGCGTCAGAGGTTCCTTGGAAGCCTCCAGATCGATGCGATAGGAAGACTTATCCAGAATCGGCGCCTTGCCCAGCTGCAGTGTTCCGTCAAAGAAGATGGGAGACTTGTTCTCGTCTGCCTCGCCCACCAAAAACTCGAATTTATTCATCTGCTCCAGATCCGCTTCGGAAAAGGCGTTTTCATAGTCCATTTGTGCCACGTATTCATCCTTCAGCACCAGTGCCGTGTAGGCTCCGTAGAGAATGTGGTGTTCTTCGTTTTCATAAGTGAAAAAGGGCACATCGGAATAGACGAATTCCAGATACTCCTGCCAGTTTTCGTTGTTGATCCGGATGTCGGCAGCGCCGTTATCGGTATTCTGCTGGTTGTTTTCGTCATTGGTTTGTACGTTTTCCGGAGGAGCGGGATCGTTGGGAACATCGGGTTCGACAGGCTTGCTGCCGCAGGAGCACAGAGCCAGTAACATGGCGCAGAGTAAAAGCAGAGCGACAATTTTTTTCATGGTTTCTACCTCACGCATTTTATAGGGAAGCTACGATTTTCAGTATAATATAATAAATTATATGTTTCAAGGGGCAAAGCAACGGTGCGAAAGAAAAGCAAGGGGCGGGGACTTGTCCCCGCCTCTTGCCTGTGGTATATTGAAAGTATATGAGAAAGGGGGAAGAATGATGGACAGTCACAAGAATATGCAGGCGAAGGAAATTGAGGAAGAGGTGCTGCGGATATGGCAGGACTGGAGATGGGACTATACTGGTGAAAGTATTGTAGATGCTTCGCCACATGCACAATACTTGTTTGGTGAGTATTATTTTTTCATTCCTTCAGTCAATAAGTATTACTTGGTCAAATCGGACGGAAACTATTATCATGGGTATGAGACAGAAATCAGAGAACTGAGCAAGACGAGAATTTTGGAGATACTCCATGATCGGCTTCGATGGGAAGGGGAGTGTCCATACAGAGGGAATAATGCGGAAGAAGAGGCCTGGTGGATAAAACGCACGGCTTTTTGGGCGGCCTACTACAAAGAAAAGATAGCGGAGGTCGAGAGGCTTCCATAAGACTGAAAAAGCGGCAGGGTATGCACCCTGCCGCTTCTCTTATTTCAGCATGTCCAGCATTTGGCCAAAGTTCTCGATCCGCCAGTCGCAGGGCGGATACTGGGGCACCGCGGGGGTCAGCAGGTGCAGCGTGCGGCAGCCGGCGTTTTGCCCCGACTCCAGATCGCAGGCGCGGTCGCCTACCATCACCGTCTCCTCCGGCGCGATGCCGTATTTCTTCATCAGGTAGATCACGGCGTCCGGCGCCGGCTTGACGGCAAAACCCTCGTGTCCCGGCACGATGATCTCGTCAAATTTTTCCGTCAGCTGTCCGTGCTCCAGCATGGGGAAGACGGTTGCGTCGCGGTGGGTATAGATGCAGTTGATGCCGCCCCGCTCATGCACCCGATCCAGCACTTCCACCACCTGCGGATACGCTTTCGGCATGGCCACGGCGCCTTTGGCCTCGTGGAACTTGTAGCGCTCCCGCAGCTGGGGGAGGTGATACCGTTCGGTGTAATAGGAAATGGCGTGGCCCACGTTGACCAGCATCTTTTCCATGATCTCCGCCTCCGGAGGGTCATACCCGAAGTCGGCCAGCGCCAGACGCAGATAGGCCGAAAAGGTGACGGGATAGGTGTCCATCAGCGTTCCGTCAAAATCCCAGATAAATAACTTCATTTCTTTCAAGTTCATAAGCGCCTCCTGCGTGTCGCTGTGGTCCTGTGGAGGGAACCTCTCGGGTACGATTATAATGCAGAGCTTGCGGCCTGGCAAGGCGGAACATGCACCGGCGAAAAAACAAAAAAATTTTTACTAATGCGAATGATTCCTATTGACAAAGGGGAAATTCTATGGTATGGTATATCTATAAACAAGAATAATTATCATTAAGGAGGACAAAACCATGAAATATATCTGCCCCTGCGGTTATGAGTACGATCCCGCTATCGGTGATCCCGACAACGGTGTGGCTCCCGGCACGGCCTGGGAGGATGTCCCCGCTGATTGGGTCTGCCCCGTATGCGGTCTGGACAAGGACGCTTTTGAGGAAGCGTAAAGCTGTCATTTAATTAAAACGAAAGGAGCCATCCCTATGAACGAAACCGTCGCCCGCCTGCTCAACGAGCAGATCAACAAGGAACTCTACAGTGCCTACCTCTATCTGGATATGGCCATTTTCTACGACGCCATGGATCTGGATGGCTACGCCAACTATTATACCATTCAGGCCCAGGAAGAGCGAGACCACGCCCTGCTCTTTATGAAGTACCTGCAGAGCAACGGTCAGCGGGTCACGCTGGATGCCATCGGCAAGCCTGACAAGACCTACGAGACGGTGCTCGACCCGCTGGTGGCTGCCGCTGAGCATGAGCGCTATGTCAGCGCCCTCATCAACGATATCTATCACGAGGCCTATCAGGCCCGGGACTACCGCACCATGAAGTTCCTGGACTGGTTCGTGGATGAGCAGCGGGAGGAAGAGGACAACGCCGACTCCATGATCAGCCGCTACAAGCTCTTTGGCAGCGATCCCCGCGGTCTGTACCTCCTCGATCAGGAATACGCCGGCCGCGTCTACGCCGCACCCAGCCTGACGCTGTAACTTAACTTGATCACTTCATAATCTTACCATACTCTCTCCTAAAAAAGGAGCCGGAGGAGCGCAGCAACCGCTCCTCCGGCTTCTTTTTTGCTCTTATCCCACACCCACGGTGCCGCCGGTAACGGGGCCGTTATAGGTGGCGAAGGTGTCGCCCCAGACGTTGCCGTCGGAGTCGATGCCGCCGATCATGGTGTTGCCGATCCAGTATTCGGTGTGTCCGCCGCCATTGGGGTACTGAAAGACGGTGGTCATCATGTCCCAACTGCCGTGGAAGGTGGTGTAGACCTTGCGGCCATCTTCCAGCAGCGAATACTTCGTCAGAACGGTCTGGTTGCTGTCATAGACGGTCTCTGTATACAGCTTGTCATCCCGTGGACTTGCGTTGCGGGAGTCCTGCACCACTTTTTCCAGCGATCCGTCGGCGCGGTAATACTCGGTCTCTACCGTGCCGTTGGCGTAAGTGGCGGTGCCGGTTCTGCCGTCCTCGCTGTAGTTCCAGATGGTCACAAGGCCGGTACGGCCAATGTCTGTCTGGGTCTTGCGATTACCGTTGGCGTAATAGGTCAGTGTCCGCTCCGCCTGCTGACCGTCGGAGAAGACGGTGACTTCGTGCTGTAACCGTCCTGCGGCGTCATAGCGGGAGGTGACCTGTCGCCCGTCGGAGAGCGTTTTTTCCTCGTAGATCAGCACGCCGCCGTCAAAGTCGGCGCGGCCTGTGACGTTGCCGGAGGTGTCCTTATACACAGCGGACACAGGGTTGCCTGCATCGTCCAGGGTCATCTCCGCGCCGGGGTCTGCCGTATACTCATTAATGATCTTCTCGTTTTCATCAAACCAGAGGTAAGTGGCATAACCCAGCGGATGGTGGGTCACACCGTGCAGCAGCGTGCCGTCGGGCGCATAAAAGCTCTCTCGCACGGAACCGTTGCTGGGATCCAGAGATTTGACCCACACGATGTTGCCATCTTCGTCCTCTTTTACCTCCAGTACGTCGGGACCCAGCGGCACTTCTTTGACGCCCTCCAGCTTCAGGTGGGCGGTCAATCCGCCGCCGCAGCTGGCGGTGACGGTGATCTTCTCCTTCTCGCACAGCTGCTGCACCACGTCACGGCTGGTTCTGCTGCACGCGGCGGTGGCGGCTTCCGTGGGGCCGAATATCTCAAAGCGCAGCTCGTCGCCGTCCGTGAGATAGCCCTGCGCCAGCATGCGATCCAGAATATCGCGCAGCAGCGAAGGGTAGTCCTGCTGTGTGGCGGCAAAATCGACGCCGCCGAAGAGGGCTTTGGCGTCATCATTGACGCACTGGATGGCGATTACGTTCTGCGCACCGTCTAAAAAGATCTTGATCTGCGGGTTCACGGAGATCAGCACCGAAATCGTACTGTTCCCCGCAGCGTCGCGCGCGGCGGCTTGCTCCATCGGCTCACAGGGGATGGGCGCTTTGGCGTCGCCGGCGCTGCCGCTGCAGGCAGTCAGGCTCAGACACAGTATTCCGGCCAGAAGGAAAGAAATTAGCTTTTTCATAGAAAACCTCTCGTGTATGGGTGGTTTCATGATACTGCGCAGCGGAAAACAAGTCAAGAAAAAGGCGGCAGAGCTTAAGCTCTGCCGCCTTTTGGTAAGCGGGAAGACTCAATCCAGTATACGATGGCGAAGCCAGCGGCTGCCACGGAAGCGAACCCCGTAGATGATGGCGCGGACCGCCCAGTCCAGAATCATGGCGATCCACACGCCGGGCACGCCCATTGCCAGCCACACGCCCAGCGCATAGCCGCCGAACACGCGGACGATCCACATGATGCTCAGCGAAACGACGGTGCAGTAGGCGCCGTCGCCCACGGCGCGGAACACGCTGGGCAGCATGAAGCCTGCGTTGTGCACGATGGGCTGCACGATGGCGGTCATCAGCACGCACTGGTAGATCTGGGGCACGATTTCTGCCGGTGCGTTATAAAACTGCACCAGAAAATCAAAGGAGATCAGCGTCACGCCGATCATCACCACGTAGATGGCTGTGTTCACCGCAAACCAGCTCTTGGTCAGCGACCGGACATCGTCCGTCCGGCCCTTGCCCATGCAGATGCCGGCAATGGTAAACATGGCGGAGTTGATGGTGTTGGCGAAAATCTGGATCAGCGACATGACGGAATAGGACACGTTGTAGCTTACCACCGCCATCGTGCCCATGGGCACGATGAAACCCTGCGTCACCAGCCGGCCACCGGTGAAAAACAGTGACTCCAGCGCGCAGGGGAAGCCCACGCGCATGATGGAACGCAGGATATGAAAATTAATGCGCAGCAGCTCCCGCACGCGGAAGCGGAAACTGCTTTTGCCCAGATGCTTCAAAAGAAGCAGCAGTGGAACGTTCAGCACGCGGCTGAGGGAAATGGAGAGAATCAGGCCCGGGATATCCATCTGCAAAATGGACAGCGTCACCACGTTCAGCAACACGTACAGGCCCGAGCTGATGATGGTGTAGAGCAGGGCGGTCCGACCCTCACCGATGCCTCGCAGCACGCCGCACATGGCGGTGGTCACACCCACCAGCGGCAGCGTCAGCGCGCCGCCCAGCAGATACAGTTTGCCTTTTTCGAAAACGTCAGGATCCGCCGCACCCAGCAGCAGCTGCAGCACTGGGCCGTGGAGCAAAAAGATAAAGAGCGATGTGGCTATGGTGAACAGCGTTACAGCAGTTACGGCCTGCACGCAGGCCTCGTGCAGCTTTTCGGCGTTGCCGCGGCCGCGATAGTTGGCAACGACAACACAGGCGCCGGTGGCAATGCCGGAATAGAACACGAACAAGAATCCGTTCAGTGTGTCTATCAGGCTGACTGCCGACAGCGATGCCATGCCGGCGGCACTGATCATACCCGTGTTGATCAACCCGAACATGGTGCTGAATGTGTTTTCCGCCAACAGCGGAACGATCAGCAGGAAGGACTGCCTCCACGTCAGAGAGGGGCGGGTAAAGTGCCGCGTAAGGAAACTTTCTGTCTGTTCGGTCAAGGAAGCCATGCTTATCACCTCATGCATTTCATCCAAAGGACTGATTTCGACGATTCCGTTGCGTTCGGCATCCAAGGGGTGCCGCTGCCCACAAAATAGCATGGCCGGCACAAAAAGGCAATGCACTTTTTTCCTGAAAAAAACGGGCTTTTTTGTGGCAAATGTCAATGGACACAAGCACTTTGAAGGAAGAAAGAAGAGGAGGGACACGCGTGTGCCCCTCCCTTTTGCTCTGCTTATGTCATGTCTTTGCTCTGACGCACCTGCATGGTCAGGCAGTTGTTCTGCCGGCGGAAGCGTACCTGCGTGGATCCGCCCCGCTGCCAGCGCCATACCAGCCGGCTGCCGCCCTTATCCACCGCCCGCTCCAGCGCGGCGCGGCAGTGCTGTAAAAAGAGCAGCTCCTCGGCCAGCTGGTGCTGCGCCGCCACCTCCTGTGCGTATTCCGTGCAGGGCAGCAGGTCGACGGAGGCGGCCCGCCCCACGCTGCGGCTCAGCCGCAGGGCGGTTTCGGAGCTGCGCTGCTGCAGCTCCTGCCGCAGAGTGAGGATGGAAGCGTTGGTATTTGTCAGTTTTTTCATGTGTTTCGACCGTCCTTTCTTTTTTGAAAAACAAAAAATGGATATAGTACGCCCGCAGGCGTTCCATATCCGTTCACAGTCGATTCACTTGTGGGATGATCGTACACCATCCGGCGGCAAAAGTCAAGCGGGGAGCCGAAGCTCCCCGCTGTTTTCTCAGATATCCAGCAGGTAGGCCAGGATCAGATTGGCCGTGCCGGTCAGACCGTCTATGTGGGTGCGCTCACGCCCGTGACTGCACCAGCAGGCCATGCCGAAGTCGGCGGCCTTCAGGTTGTTGCCGCCGCGCATGGCGGCGTTGCCGTCGGTGCTGTAGTTGAGGAACACATCCAGCGCATAGGGCACCTCTGCCTTTTCCGCGTAACCGATCAGACGGTTGATGAGCTCATAGTCATAGGGGCCGTTCTTGTCCTTGGCGCAGATGCTGACCTTGCGCTCGTCGCCCTCGTGCTGGGGGCCGATGAGGCCGATGTCGATGGCGATGTACTCGCTGACTTCTTCGGGCACGTAGCGGCCGCCCACGCCGATCTCCTCATTGTAGGGGAAGGCGAATAGGGTGCGGTATTTGGGCTTGAGGCCGTTCTCGGCCATGTATTTCAGCGCGGCGAACACGCAGGCCACGGCGGCCTTGTCATCAATAAAGCGGGACTTGAGATAGCCCTTGTCGGTAAACTCACACGCGGGGTCGATGTGCACAATGTCGCCGTTGCGGATGCCGAGGGCCTGCACCGCTTCCTTGCTGTGCACGTCCTCATCCAGCAGGATGTACATGGTCTCGTCGTTGCGCGGCAGGGTGCGGGCGTCCAAAAACACATGGACGGAGTGGGAATTGCACACCATCATGCCGGTGTAGCTGCGGCCGTCGCGGGTATAGACGGTGACGGTGGAGCCTTCTGCATTGTTAAAGTTGACGCCGCCCAGCGCGCGCACGCGCAGCGTGCCGTTTGGCTCGATGTGGCGGACCATCAGACCCAGCGTGTCGGCGTGGGCACCCAGCAGCACGGTCTTGCTGCTGTCCTGGCCCTCCAGCTCGATATAGGGTGTACCGCGGCGGTCATAGGTGACGCTGTGGCCGAATTGCGCGGCGTAGCGCTCCAGCACGGGGCGCAGCTGCAGGTCGTAACCCACGGGGCTGGGGATCTCCACGATGTCGCGGAAGCAGTCAATCAGGAACTTTTCGTCGATCTGGAATTTCATGGCTTCGTTCTCCTGCGCTTTGCGGTGAATTGGAGGAAGGCGCGCCCCCCTCACGGGAAATTATACCACGGCGCTATCGGGGCAGGTAGCAGATTTTAGTGGTGAAATCTCACGAAAAAAGTTGACTTCTTTTGTGAGATTGTTATAATGTGATATGATGCGAAGAATATGTCGAATTTTTTCAAACAGAGGAAAGCGACTCATGGGAGAAAAAAAGCAGGAACATAAAGTCCATATTGGCATGCGCAACATCAAGACGGCGGCGGCAGCCACCCTTTGTGCGCTGATCTATTTTATCATTGACCGCAACCCCACGTTTGCCTGTATCGGCGCCGTGTTCGGTGTGGGTAAGGATCTGTCCCACTCCTGGCTCAACGGCGGCAACCGCCTGTTCGGAACCATCATCGGCGGTTTTCTGGGCATGGCGCTGTTCCGCGTGTACATCATTTTCTATCCGCAGGGCGGATTCCATTTTTTGATGCTGCCGCTGCTGTTCATCGGCGTGATCCTGCTGATCGTGACCAGCCAGTACTTCAACTGGCCCGGTGCCATCCATCCCGGCGGCGTGATGCTGTGCATCCTGCTGTTCAACCAGCCGGTGGACAGCTATATCACCTACTCTCTTGACCGCATTCTGGATACGGCGGTGGGCGTGGTGGTGGGCCTTCTCGTCAACGTGCTGCTGCCCCGGTACCGCATTGAGCGCTGGACGCACTGGCTGCTGGGCGGAATGTATGAGATCCCGGAAGACGCAAAAGATACAAAGCTATAATGAAAAAAAGAGGAAACGGCATCGCCGTTCCCTCTTTTTATTTTTTACCGCTGGTCGTACTGCTTGACCTCCACGGACTGCTTTTCAAAGTCAATGAAGATCTGGAAGGCGTAGTTGTCCTCGCTGGTGTCCCATACCTCCACAAAGCGGGGGGTGATGGAGATGATGATCTCGTCCTCTTCGTGAGAGTACTTGTTGTAGCTGCCCCAGAGGTGCTCTTTGTACAGCTTTTCAAACTTCCGGTCCGGCTCGTCGATCACCAGTCCGCAGTTTTTGGCGGTGCCTTCGATCTGCACGCCGCTCCAGCACAGGGCCACCTGCGGGTTTTGGTAGAGCTGCTGGGTCTTGCGGAAGTTCTTGTCCGTCTTGAACCACACCTTGCCGTCGTAGAACAGGCAGCTGACGTTGCGTACCATCACATAGTCGTTGACGCTGCTGGCCAGAGCCATGATCTTCCAGTCACCCAGCTTGCGGAACATCAGCTCCACTGCCTGGTCAAAGGTCAACGTCTTATCCACACTGAAATTCATACCGCTTCCTCCTTATTGGATCATCTTCTTCAGCGGAACGCTGAGTTTCTTATACGTCACAAAGGCCAGCACCGCCGTAATGGTGCGGGAGATCAGGTTGAAGGGCACCACAGAGAAGGCCACCATGGTGGGGATGTCCTTGATCCACGGATTTACGGCGCTGAACATGGCCACGATGCCGTCCCAGTTCATGCCGTAGAGCTTGATATAGAAGGGGAAAATGATGTACAGGTTGGTGAAAATAGCCACCACCACGCTGGTCACCGCGCCGATGACAAGACCTACGGCAGCGCCCTTCTTGGTGCGGTGGCGGCGGTAGTACAGAACGGCCGGCAGCACATAGGCCATGCTCAAAAGGAAGTTCTGGATCTCACCGGTGAACATGGACTCCGTGCCCTGAATGGCCAGCTTCAATCCGATCTTTACCACGATGATCATCACCGCGCCCACGGGGCCGAGAATGAAGCCACCGATCAGCTCCGGCAGGGCCGACAGGTCGAACTCCGCCACCGGGGAGAGGAAGGGCACGCCGAAGTTGATGAAGATCAGTACAAAGGCGATGGCGCCCATCATGGCGGCCATGGTCAGCCGCCGCAGATTGGTTTTCTTCATGGAACATACCTCCAAAATGAAAATTCCCGAAGCTATCTTAGAAACAGCCTCGGGAAATACGCACCGGCGGCCGAGCGCCGACCGGCACTCCGCCCCGTGTGGAAGTATTTCGTCTTTTCCCATCCGGACTGTAACCGTCGGTTCCGGAATCGCACCGGATCGGCCTCCGCAAACGGGAGGTTCATGGACTGTACCATCGGTCGGGAATTTCACCCTGCCCCAAAGACGTTTCCATATGAACTTCTGCCCCTATCATAATATAACCGCGCCTGTTCGTCAACAGAAATGTGCGCCGGAGGCTGCACTTTAACTTGACAGAGCGGTAAAGTGGGAGGTATACTTGGTTCATAAAAAACCGCCGCCGCGGCGGAAATTTGGCAAAAGGAGCGCAAATCATGGAGATTAAGGAAAAGATCGAAGAGCTGCTGGAAAAGATCACCGCCGATGACGGCATTCTGGCACAGTTCAAGGAAGACCCCATCAAGACCGTGGAAGATCTGCTGGGCATCGATCTGCCGGACGAGAAGATCAAGGAGATCGTGGCTGCCATCAAGGCCAAGCTCGATTTTGACCAGCTGGACGATAAGTTCGACGATCTGGTGGACGGACTGAAGGGCAAGCTGGACATGGACGTTCTGGACGACACGGTGGAGGATCTGGGCGCCAAGCTGGGCGGCCTGTTCGGCAAGAAAAAGTAAGAAACGGCCGCGCCGGAGCGCATTTCGGCCAAATCTGACAAAATAGTTCTTTACAGATGGACTATTTCGGGTTAAAATGAACCAAAGACCCGGTATATCGGGAAAAGAAAATGAGGTGCAACTATGGGTAAGTTTGTTGTTAAGGAAGTCAAGACCGGTTTCAAGTTCGACCTGAAGGCCGGTAACGGCGAAGTCATCGCCACCAGCGAAGTCTATACCACCGAGCAGGGCTGCCTGGGCGGCATCGAGAGCGTCCGCAAGAACGCTGTGGAAGCCAAGATGGAAGACCAGACTGTTGAGAATTTCGAGACCGTCACCAACCCCAAGTTTGAAGTTTATGTGGATAAGGCCGGCGAGTTCCGCTTCCGCCTGAAGGCCCGCAACGGCGAGATCATCGCCACCGGCGAGGGCTACAAGGCCAAGGCCTCCTGCCTCAACGGCATCGACAGCATCCGCCGCAATGCGCCGGACGCCGAGATCGTCAAGTAAAAGCCTATATCAAAAAAGTCCGCAGCCACAGGCTGCGGACTTTTTCGCTGCTGCGCCGGGAAAAAGCCGGTTTACAAGGGATAGGAAGTTTGGTACAATATAAGGTAACTTTAATAAGGGAAAAAGCCCCGAGAGAGGAGTTATTGAAATGAATCAGGATATCCGCAATATTCTCGCCATCGTGGACCATACCCTGCTGGCACAGGGTGCCACCTGGGATGAGATCCGCGCCATCTGCGACGACGGCATGAAGTACGGCTGCGCCAGCGTGTGCATCCCTGCCTCCTATGTCAAGAAGGCTGCCGAGTATGTGGACGGCAAGCTGCCCATCTGCACCGTCATCGGCTTCCCCAACGGCTATTCCACCACCGCCGTCAAGTGCGCCGAGACCCGTGACGCCGTGGCCAACGGTGCTTCGGAGATCGACATGGTCATCAACATCGGCTGGGTCAAGGACGGCCTGTACGATCTGGTGCTGGACGAGATCCGCGCCATCAAGGAAGCCTGCGGCGGCAAGCTTTTGAAGGTCATCATTGAGACCTGCCTCCTCACCGATGAGGAGAAGGTGGAGATGTGCCGCGTTGTCAGCCAGTCCGGCGCCGAATATATCAAGACCTCCACCGGCTTTGCCGGCGGCGGTGCCACCCGCGCTGACGTGGCTTTGTTCAAGGCCAATGTGGCCCCTCATGTGAAGATCAAGGCTGCCGGCGGTATTTCCAATCTGGATGACGCCCGCGATTTTATGGCTCTGGGCGCCGAGCGTCTGGGTACTTCCCGCATCGTCAAGGCGGTCAAGAACATCCAGACCACGGACGACACTTATTAAGAGAAAAGGAGACACGAACTATGCCTACTGCTCACAATAACGCCCCCAAGGGCGCATTCGCCAAGACCGTGCTGATGCCCGGCGATCCCCTGCGCGCCAAGTTCATCGCCGAGACTTTCCTGGAAAACCCCGTTCTGGTCAACAATGTCCGCGGCATTCAGGGCTATACCGGCACCTATAAGGGTGTCCCTGTGTCCGTGATGGCCTCCGGTATGGGTATTCCCACCATCGGCATTTACTCCTACGAGCTGTTCACCGAGTATGACGTGGACAACATCATCCGTGTCGGCTCCGCCGGTGCCATGCGCGCCGATCTGGAGCTGGGCTGTGTGGTGGCCGGCATGGGCGCCTGCACCAACTCCAGCTATCCCGAACAGTATGAGCTGGGCGGCACCTTCGCCCCCATCGCCTCCTTTGAACTGCTGATGGCCGCCGTGGAGGCCGCCAAGGAGCTGGGCGTCAAGATGCCCGTGGGTAACCTCTACTCCTCTGACACGTTCTACGATGCCGCACAGCGCAATATGCGCTGGACCAAGATGGGCGTCATGGCCGTGGAAATGGAGGCTGCGGGCCTGTACTGCAACGCCGCCTATACCGGCAAGCGTGCTCTGGCCATCTGCTCCATCTCCGACAACCTGATCACCGGCGAGGAGCTGTCCGCCGATGACCGCCAGACCACCTTCACCAATATGATGAAGATCGGCCTGGAGATCGCCGTGAAAATGGCCAAGCAGGAAGGCTGACATAACAGGAAAACGGGCAAAACTGCCCGTTTTCTTTTTTCGCGTCGGAATTTCATCATTAATTTTTGCCAAAAGAAGAAAAGGGGCGAAAAAGGGGTTGCCTTTATGAGAAAAGTTTGATATAATGCACGGGCTTGGGTAAAAACCCGATATAATTTTAGAAAGGTATGAAGAATAATGAAGAAGATTCTTGCTCTGATCCTGGCTCTGGTCATGGCTCTGTCTCTGGTCGCTTGCGGCGAGAAGCAGCCCGAGACCCCCGAAGAGCCCGAGTACAAGGTTGCCATGGTTACCGACTACGGTGATATCACCGACCAGTCCTTCAACCAGACCACCTACGAGGCCTGCAAGGCTTTCTGCGATGCCAACAGCATTAAGTTTACTTACTACAAGCCCGCTGGTGACTCCGATGCCGAGCGTATCGCCATGATTGAGAAGGCCGTTGACGAGGGTTACAACGTCATCGTCCTGCCCGGCTTTGCTTTCGCCAACGCCATCGCCGGCACTGCCCCCACCTACCCCGATGTCAAGTTCATCGCTCTGGACGTTGCTGAGTTCGACCTGACCTCCGCCGGCCTGACCGCCGACACCATGAAGAACGTCTACTCCGCCGTTTATCAGGAAGAGCTGTCCGGTTACATGGCCGGTTACGCCGCTGTGAAGCTGGGCTACAAGAAGCTGGGCTTCCTGGGTGGTATGGCTGTTCCCGCTGTTCAGCGTTTCGGCTACGGCTACGTGCAGGGCATCGATGCTGCTGCCAAGGAGCTGGGCATCACTGTTGACCTGAACTATGTCTATGGTGGTCTGTTCTACGGCACTCCCGACTTCACCGCTGCTATGGATACCTGGTATCAGGGCGGCACTGAGGTCGTCTTCGCTTGCGGCGGCGGCATCTTCACCTCCGCTGTTGAGGCTGCTGTTAAGGTTGACGGCGCCAAGGTCATCGGCGTTGACGTTGACCAGGCTGGCGTGATCGCCGGTGTTGCCGGTATGGGCACCGACACCTCCCTGACTGTTACCTCCGCCATGAAGGGTCTGTATCCCACCACCGTTGACACCCTGACCGACGTCATCGTCAACGGCAACTGGGAGAAGTACGCCGGCAAGGTTGCTACTCTGGGTCTGGTGAGCGGCGACGATCCCACCCTGAACTATGTCCAGATCCCCATGGAGTCCACCCAGTGGAGCGACAGCTTCACCAAGGACGACTACAAGGCTCTGGTGAAGGGTATGTTCGACGGCACCATCAAGGTTTCTGCTGATACTTCCGCTGCTCCCGTTGTCACCAACGTGAACGTGACCTATCAGGATCAGATCGCCTAATCGGATATCTGCTACTAAAAAAGAGGACGGGAAAAACCCGTCCTCTTTTTTCTTTGTTTTACGGCCAAATGAGGCAAAACGCATAAAATTTCTTTGCGTTCGCCGGTTTGATATGGTATACTGAATATATTATATGGTTTCCGTCCCCGTGAATGTTCGTGTGCGGGCCATGAAAACGGAAGGAGGGCGTTCAACTTGGAAACTCCGTATGCAATTGAAATGCTGAATATCACCAAAAAGTTCCCAGGTATCATCGCCAATGACAACATTACCCTGCAGCTGCGCAAGGGTGAGATCCATGCCCTGCTGGGCGAAAACGGCGCCGGTAAATCCACGCTGATGTCTGTTCTGTTCGGCCTTTATCAGCCGGAAGAGGGCGAGATCCGCAAGGACGGCAAGGTGGTTTCCATCAAGAACCCCAATGACGCCAATGCGCTGGGTATCGGCATGGTGCACCAGCACTTCAAGCTGGTGGAATGCTTCAGCGTGCTGGACAACATCATTCTGGGCGTGGAGCCCACGAAGAACGGCTTCCTGCAGAAGAAGGAAGCACGGGAAAAGGTCGTAGCCCTGTCGGAAAAGTACGGCCTGCAGGTGGATCCCGATGCCATCATTGAGGACATCACCGTCGGTATGCAGCAGCGCACCGAGATCCTCAAAATGCTCTATCGCGACAATGAGATCCTGATCTTCGACGAGCCTACCGCCGTGCTGACTCCCCAGGAGATCGACGAGCTGATGCAGATCATGCGCAATCTGGCTGCCGAGGGCAAGTCCATCCTCTTCATCTCCCACAAGCTGGCCGAGATCATGGCTGTGGCCGACCGCTGCAGCGTGCTGCGCAAGGGTAAGTATATCGGCACCGTGGAGACTGCCAACACCACCATGGAAGAGCTGTCTGCCATGATGGTGGGCCGCAACGTCAACTTCCACGTGGAGAAGAAGCCCTCCGTTCCCGGCGAGACCGTGCTGGAAGTGAAGAACATGTCTGTGGCTTCCAAGCGCAGCAAGGAAAACGCCGTCAATAAGGTGTCCTTCACCGTGCGCCGCGGCGAGATCGTCTGCATCGCCGGTATCGACGGCAACGGCCAGACCGAGCTGGTGTACGGCCTGTCCGGTCTGGAGCCCCTCAGCGAGGGCAGCGTCAGCCTGTGCGGCAAGGACATCACCCGCGCCCCCATCCGCCAGCGTAGTGTGAGTGGCATGAGCCATATCCCCGAGGACCGTCATAAGCACGGTCTGGTGCTGGATTATTCTCTGGAGGACAATATGGTGCTCCAGCGCTACTTTGAGCCGGAGTTCACCTCCAAGGCCGGGTTCCTGCGCCGCGACAATATCCGCGCTTATGCCGAGCGCCTCATTGAGCAGTATGACGTCCGTTCCGGTCAGGGTCCCATCACCCGCGCCCGCAGCATGTCCGGCGGTAACCAGCAGAAGGCCATCGTGGCCCGCGAGATCGATAAGAATCCCGAACTGCTGATCGCCGTTCAGCCCACCCGTGGTCTGGACGTGGGTGCCATCGAGTATATCCACAAGCAGCTGGTGGCCCAGCGCGACGCCGGCAAGGCGGTGCTGCTGGTGTCGCTGGAACTGGACGAGGTCATGGACGTGCCCGACCGCATCCTGGTGATGTACGAGGGTGAGATCGTGGGCGAACTGGATCCCAAGACCACCACACAGGAAGAACTGGGCCTGTATATGGCCGGTGCCAAGAGAGATGAGGTGAAGGCATGAAGAAGAATATTCTGAAAAATGACGGCGTTCAGTCGTTGATTGCCTCCCTGATCTGCATCGTGCTGGGTATGCTGATTGGCTTCATCGTGCTGCTGTTCATCAACCCGTCCGGCGCAGGCGAAGCCATCGTGACCGTCATGAAGAACTTCCTGACCTACAGCAAGCCTGCCACCCAGATGAAGTATCTGGGCAACACGCTGGTCAAGACGGCTCCGCTGCTGATGTGTTCTCTGTCCATCCTGTTTGCCTATAAGGTGGGCCTTTTCAACATCGGCGCTGCCGGCCAGTACTGTGCCGGCGTGGGCCTGGCGCTGTATGCAGCTCTGGGCTGGCATGCTCCGTGGTGGGTGTGCCTGCTGGCGGCTATGGCAGCCGGTGCGCTGCTGGGCGCTATCAGCGGTCTCCTCAAGGCTTACTGCAATGTCAACGAGGTCATCTCCGGCATCATGCTCAACTGGATCACCCTGTATCTCGTGAACATGCTGCTGACGCTGGTGAAGGAAGAAACCAGCCCCTACACGGCTCACATCTCCAGCGTTAACCCCGGTGCTCTGCTGCCTACGCTGGGTCTGGGCGCACTGTTTACCAACAACCAGTATGTCACTATTGCTATCCCTCTGGCCATCCTGATGGCCTTCGTGGTGTGGATCGTGCTGGACAAGACCCGCTTTGGTTATGAGCTGCGGGCAACCGGCAGCAACAAGAATGCCGCCAAGTACTGCGGCATGGCCGAAAAGCGCAACATCATCGTCACGCTGATCATCGGCGGCGCGCTGGCCGGCATGGGTGCCGCCCTGCTGTACCTCACCGGTTTTGAGCAGTGGAACTGCTCCACGGCTGCTGTGCCTGCCATGGGCTTCAACGGTATCGCCGCTGCTTTCCTGGGCGGTCTGCATCCCGTGGGCTCGATCCTTGCCTCCTTCTTTATCCAGCATATCACCATCGGCGGTGCCTATGTGGATAAGACCATGTACTGTGCGCAGATCTCTGATCTGATCAGCGCCATCATCATCTACCTGTGCGGCTTCGTGCTGTTTATGAAGCACGTCATGAACACCGGTATTGCCAAGAACGAGGCTAAGGCGGCTGCCAAGCTTGCAGCCAAGTCTGAGGAGAAAGGAGGCGATCAGTAATGTTACTGCTGGTGCAATATACGCTGATCTTCTCCTCCGTGCTGATCCTTGTGGCTCTGGGCGGCTGTATCTCTGAGCGCTCCGGCGTCATCAACCTGGGTCTGGAAGGCATCATGGTCATCGGCGCCATGGGCGGCGCGCTGACCATGCGGTATCTGCCCGAGGGAAGCCCGGCCATCGTCACCATCCTGACGGTGCTGCTGGTCGCCGCTCTGGCGGGTATGCTTTACTCCTCCTTGCTGGCTGTGGCCTGCATCAACTTCAAGGCCGACCAGACCATCGTCGGTACGGCTCTGAACCTGCTGGGTACCGCCGGCGCCACCGTCATCGTCAAGGCCATCAACACGGCGGCCGACCCCGATGACGTGTCTTCCGTGGTGCAGTACGCGATCCCCAAGAAGGCGTTTCTGGTGAACATCGGTGACTTTGAATTCAACTGGTTCATGGTGGTTACCGTGATCGCTCTGGTGCTGGTGTATGTGATGCTCTATAAGACCCGCTTCGGCCTGCGTCTGATGGCCTGCGGTGAGCATCCTCAGGCTGCCGACTCCGTGGGTATCAACGTCTACAAAATGCGTTGGGCCGGTGTTCTGATCTCCGGTGCTCTGGGCGGTCTGGGCGGCATCGTGTTTATCACCGCCGGCGTGTCCGAGTGGCGCTTCGAGTACGGCGTGGCCGGCTTCGGCTTCCTGTCTCTGGCGGTTATGATCTTCGGTCAGTGGAAACCCCTGCGCATCGCGCTGGCGGCGTTGCTGTTCGGTATGTTCCGCGCCCTGTCCAACGTGTACATCGGCTTCGATTTCCTGATGGCACTGAATCTGCCCGGTCAGGTCTACAACATGATGCCCTACATCATCTCTCTGGTGGTGCTGGCCTTCACGTCCAAGAAGTCCCGCGCACCCAAGGCGGAGGGTATTCCCTACGACAAGGGACAGCGCTGACGCTGCTGCGATCAAGAATAAAAAAAGACGGCCGATTGGCCGTCTTTTTTTGCGCTTATGTGATCCACCTCCAGACAAAAAAGGCCAGCGCGGCGGAGATCGCACTCTGCAGCGCCTTACCCCGCAGGTGCGGCCGCAGCGCGAGGCCCGTGCCGCTGAGCACTGCCGCCGTCTGACAGTGGACGCTCAACCCGCCCCAGCCCAGCAGCGCGGCGGCCATCACAAAGCCGCGGTGCCCGTCGGGCAGGGTCAAAATACCCTGCGTCAGCTCCGCAAAGCCCAACAGCAGCGGATGGGGCAGGTGGGTGAGTGAGGTCAAAAGCTGCAGCGCGGTGTAGAAAAAGGTGACGAAGGAGCAGATCTGCACCATGGTGCTGCCAGCATCACCGATAGACTGCACCAGTGCCTCGGCGAAAGACGGGCTTGGTGATCGCGGCTCCTGCGGGGCGGTAAACGGCGTTCTTGGCCGGTAGAGCAGCGCGATAACGGCGGCGGCTGCCGCGTGGATGAGATAGAGATATATGCCGATCCGCAGGCTGCCGAACCGTCCCAGACCCACAAGGCCCAGAATGAAAGCGGGACCTGCGTTGTTGCAAAACAGCAGCAGATGCTCCGCCTCCTGCGGCGAAAGACGGCCTGCGCGGCAAAGCTGGCCGATCAGCCGCGGTCCTGTGGGATAGCCACCCAGAAGGGAGAGGAAAAAGACGCTGACGCCGGTGCCGCTGCAGCCCAGCACCCATCCGGCGGTCTGCTGTAGGCGCGGGGACAAAAGGTCTGCCCCGCCGAGGGAGAGAAAAAGGGACGAGAGCACCAGAAACGGGAACAGAGACGGCACCACCGAGCCGGCGCACAGCTGTAAACCCTGCCGCACCGCCTCGGCGGCGGAGGCGGAAAAGCACAGCATAAGGGCCATGACGGCCAGAAGTGTGGCGGAAACCACGCGCATTTTCACGGCCCCACCTCCTTTTGCACAGCCTATGCGCCGCCCGGGCAAGTTTTGACCGGATGGCGCATATCTTTTTTCGAGGAGGTGGCGCATGGGACGGGGAATTTGGAGCCGCGCCGGCGCGGAAGCCGTGGAGCGGCTGGACCTGCCGCCGGAGCTGGCCTACGGCGTGCCGCAGATCGAACTGATGGGCCAGCAGCAGTTTCTGATGGCCCACCATAAGGGGGTGCTGTCCTACAGCACGCAGCTGGTGGAGATCAGCGGCGGCGATCTGGTGGTACGGCTGACGGGACGGGATCTGCAGCTGCTGGCCATGACGGAGGAGGAGCTGCGCTTAGGCGGCGTGATCGAAAAGGTGGAACTGGTGAATCTATGTACAGAAAAATGATCAACTGCCTGCGCGGCAGCGTCACCGTGCGGGTGGAGAGCGCCTATCCCGAGCGGGTGGTGAATTTGTGTGCTGCCCACGCCATCCCGTTCTGGGATCTTCGGTGGATCGACGGCGCTACATTTACCGTGCGCACCAGCTTCGGGGCGCTGCCGCGGCTGCAGGCCGTGACGCAGCAGGTGGACTGCAGTGTCACGGTGGTGCGCCGGACCGGATTGCCGGTGCTGCTGCTGTCGCTGCGGCGCAGATACGTCCTTCTGGCGGGGGCGGCTCTTTTGCTGCTGTTTCTCTTCGGGGGAAATCTGTTCATCTGGGATTTTCAGGTCACCGGTAACGAAACGGTGCCTACAGAGACCATTCTGCGCACGCTGGAGGAATACGGCATCACCGTGGGGACCTTCAGCATGTATATCGATCAGGAGGCCATGCGCAACCACGTGCTGCTGGAACTGCCGGACGTTTCGTGGCTGGTGGTGAATGTGAAGGGCTGTACCGCCCATGTGCAGGTGGTGGAGCGCAAGCGTCCGCCTCAGATCGTGCAGGAGGACGAGATCACCAACGTGGTGGCGCTGCGCTCCGGCCTTGTCACGCGGGTAGAGCCGCTGGACGGCAAGGCTCAGGTGGCGCAGGGCAGCACCGTGACCGAGGGCCAGCTGCTGATCTCCGGCGTGGTGGACTCCACCCGCACCGGTGTGCGTCTGGTGCACGGTATGGGGCGGGTCTGGGCCCGCACGTGGTATGATATTTCGGTGCTGGTGCCGCTGCAGCAGGAGCAAAAGACCCAGCAGACGGCCCAGACCACCCGTATTTGGCTGGATCTGGGCAAAAAGCAAATAAAATTATACGCAAAGGGTAGCATGTTGGGGCCTGATTGTGATAAAATACTTCATTATGGAGCAGTATGCCTGCCCGGCGGATTCCGATTGCCCATCACCGTAGTGACCGAGCAGACGGTGCGCTGCACCACCGCCGTGACGCAGCGCACGGAGGAAGAAGCGCAGGCCGAAGGCGAGGCGCAGCTGCTGCAGCTGCTGGAGAGCCAGATGACGGAGGACGGCACCGTTACCGCCACCCGGTTTTCCACAGCGCGGAAGGGGAACTACCTGCTGGTCACACTGTGGGCCGAGTGCCACGAGCAGATCGGACAGCAGGTGGTGCTGCCCCAGCCGTAGATTTCACGCAAGAGAGAAGGATGCTACATGGAACAGCGCATCAGTTTGGAACGTATGGAGGAAGCCATCAATCTGTTTGGTTCCTTTGATGAGAATATCCGCCTGCTGGAGTCGGAGCTGCACGTCACCGTGGTGAGCCGCGGCGGTGAGCTGTGCATCTCCGGCGACGTGGAAAATGTGATGCTGGCCACCAAGGCGGTGGAGGCTCTGCTGACCCTCAGCGCAAAGGGTGAGGTCATCAACGCCCAGCACGTGCGCTATGTCATCGGCCTGTGCCGCAGCGGTCAGAGCGAGCGGGTGGCGGAACTGACGCAGGATGTGATCTGCATTACCTCCAAGGGCCGCCCCGTCAAGCCCAAGACCATCGGCCAGAAGCAGTATGTGGACAGCGTCATGCAAAACACGGTCACCATTGGCGTAGGCCCTGCCGGTACGGGTAAAACGTATCTGGCGGTGGCGGCGGCGGTGGCCGCCTTCCGGGACAAGCAGATCAACCGCATCATCCTCACCCGTCCTGCGGTGGAGGCCGGTGAGCGGCTGGGCTTCCTGCCCGGCGACCTGCAGAGCAAGGTGGACCCTTACCTGCGGCCGCTGTACGACGCCCTTTTTGACATGCTGGGTGCCGAGACGTACCAGAAGTATCTGGAGCGGGGCAACATTGAGGTGGCGCCCCTTGCCTATATGCGCGGCCGCACCCTGGACGACAGCTTCATCATCCTCGATGAAGCCCAGAACACCAGCCGCGAGCAGATGAAGATGTTCCTCACCCGTATGGGCTTTGGCTCCAAGGTGGTCATCACCGGCGACATTACCCAGATCGACCTGCCCGGGGACAAGCCCAGCGGCCTCAAGGAGGCCATGAAGGTGCTGCAGGGCGTGGAAGGCGTAGGTATTTGCCAGCTCAGCCAGCAGGACGTGGTGCGCCACGTCATGGTGCAGCGCATCATCGAGGCCTATGCCAAGTATGAAGACCGCAGGGGAGGCACAAAGAAATGAGCCATAAGATTTCCGTGACCGGCGAGAAAAAGGGTATCAACAACCCCACCCTCGCGGCGCTGCTGCGCCGCACCGTGAAGGCGGCACTGGCTGCCGAAGGTGTGGAGTGCGACTGCGAGGTCAACATCCTGCTGACCGATGACGAGGGCATTCGGGAAGTGAATCGGGACATGCGGGATATCGACCGTGCCACCGATGTGCTCAGCTTCCCTATGTTTGACCTTGTGCCCGGCGAGCATCCCGACGAGATGGACGCCGATCCCGCTACCGGCCTTGTGCCGCTGGGCGATATGTGCATCAGCGTGGAGCGTGCCCGCGCGCAGGCCGAGGAATACGGCCACAGCTTTGAGCGGGAGATCTGCTACCTCTGCGTCCACTCGGTGCTGCACCTTCTGGGCTATGACCATCTGGACGAGGGTGAGATGAAACGCCAGATGCGCGGAAGAGAAGAAGTCATTATGAGCCAGCTGAAGCTGGAACGATAAAAATTGCTCAAAGAAAGTTGAGGATCACCTATGAACAATATTACCAAAACCGCCATGATCACCGTCTGCGGCCGGCCCAACGTGGGCAAGTCCAGCCTGACCAACGCCCTGGTGGGCGAGAAGATCGCCATCGTGTCCAACAAGCCCCAGACCACCCGCAACCGCATTTACGGTGTGGTGAACCATGGCGACACCCAGTACGTGCTGCTGGATACCCCGGGCCTGCACAAGCCCCGTTCCCGTCTGGGCGACTACATGGTCAAGGTGGTGCGCGAGAGTCTGGCCGATGTGGAGGCCGCTATGCTGCTGGTGGAGCCCATCGCCCACGTAGGCGAGCCGGAAAAGGTGCTCATCCAGCGCATTCAGGAAGAGGGTATCCCCGCGATTCTGTGCATCAACAAGGTGGACACGGTGGAAAAGAAGGAGACCCTGTTGGAAGTCATCGCCGCTTACAGCCAGTATTACGACGGCTTCGAGGCCATTATCCCCATCTCCGCCCGCACCGGCGACGGTCTGGAGGAGCTGATGGCGCAGCTGGCCAAGTACGCGCAGGAAGGCCCCCAGCTGTTCCCCGATGGCATGACCACCGATCAGCCCGACGCACAGGTCTGCGCCGAGATCGTGCGCGAGAAGATGCTGCACTGTCTCGACAAGGAGATCCCTCACGGCACCGCCGTGGAGGTGACCCGCTTCACCGAGCGTGACAGCGGCATCATCGACCTCGACGTGACCATCTACTGCGAAAAGGCCAGCCACAAGGGCATTATCATCGGCAAGGGCGGCGAGATGATGAAGAAGATTTCCTCTCTGGCCCGCCGGGATATCGAGCGCTTCATGGGCACCAAGGTCTACATGGAGACCTGGGTGAAGGTGAAGGAAAATTGGCGCGATAACATGAATTTCATCAGAAGCCAGGGCTACGACGAGCAGTAATTTGCGCCATTGACGTCAACAATTCCCATCCATAACAGCCCTTTGCCGACGCAAGCTAACGGCAGGGAGGTGGCGTGATGGACAAGGAAGTTTACTGGCAGCTGTTTTGGGAAACGGGCGCGCCGGAGCTGTATCTGCTCTGCCGCAGCGCACAGGAGGACACCACATGCAAACAGGAAAAATCGTGACCTCCGGCATCGTGCTGCGGGAGACGGAAACCAAGGAGACGGACAAGATCCTGACGGTGCTGACGGCGGATCTGGGCAAGATCGCCGTCATTGCGCGGGGTGCGCGGCGCAAGAACAGCCGCATCGCCGCATCCAGTCAGCTGCTGGCCTACAGTGAGTTGACGCTCTACAAGCGCAACAACTGGTACATGCTGGATGAGGGCTCTACAAAGGAGCTTTTCAGCGGCGTGCGGCAGGATTTTGTACTGTTGAGCCTTGCGTCCTATTTTGCCGAGCTGACCGAGTCCCTCACCGACGAGGGGGAGGCCCGTGAGGTGCTGCCGCTGCTCCTCAACGCCCTCTATGCCCTTGGTACGCTGAAAAAAGATCCGGTGCAGGTGAAGGCCGCCTTTGAGCTGCGGCTTTTGGCCCTCAGCGGCTTTGAACCGCTGGCGGATGGCTGCGCCGTGTGTGGCTGTCCTGAGCCGGAGTCCCCCATGCTGGATGTGGTGCGGGGCATCGTCCACTGCGGCGCGTGCAAGGAGCCGGGCGGACTGTCCCTGCCGCTGACGAACGATGCGCTGGCGGCGCTGCAGCACATCATCTACTGCCCGCCCAAGAAGCTCTACAGCTTCACGCTGGACGCACCGCAGCTGCGCATTCTGGGCCAAGCGGCGGAGGCCTTCGTGGCCGCCCAGCTGGAGCGGGGCTTCCGTACATTGGATTACTATAAGGCCATCCTGCCAAGGGACGGCGTGTGAGAAAAGAGTTACTTATGAGTGAAATGTTTGAAAAATCCATCCGCACGCTGGAGCTTCCCGCGGTGCTGGAGATGCTGAGCCACAAGGCGGTCAGCGACGCGGCCAAGGAGCGCTGCCTGCGCCTTGCCCCCAGCACCGATGTGGAGGAAGTGACGCTGCTTTTGAGCCAGACCGATGCGGCCAAGGAGCGGCTGGGTCTCCACGGCAGCCCCTCTTTCTCCGGTGTGAAGGATGTGGCGCCGGCCTTAAGCCGCGCCGATCACGGCGGCATGCTGAACACCCGGGAATTGCTGGATATTGCCGGCGTGCTGACGGCCAGCCGCCGCGTCTATGAATACGACCTGGACCGCAAGGGCGAGCCTACGGCTATTGACCAGCTGTTTGCCTCCCTTCATACCAACAAATTTCTGGAGGAGAAGATCCGCTCCGCCATTTTGGACGAAGAGACCATCGCCGACAGCGCCAGCGCTGAACTGGCCGATATCCGCCGCAAGATGCGCATTGCCGCGGCTAAGGGTCGGCAGATTTTGCAGAAGATCATCGCTTCCCCCTCCTACGCCAAGGTGCTGCAGGAGGCTCTCATCACCCAGCGCGACGGACGCTTCGTGGTGCCGGTGAAGGCGGAGTACAAGGGAAGTCTCCCCGGCCTTGTCCACGATATTTCCTCCTCCGGCGCCACCCTCTTTGTGGAGCCCATGGGCGTGGTGCAGGCCAACAACGAGCTGCGGGAGCTGCAGGCCAAGGAGGAAAAGGAGATCGACCGCATCCTCAGCCAGCTCTCCGCCGACTGCGCCATGCAGATGAGCAATATTCTGTGGGACTACGACATTTTGGTGCACCTTGATGTGATCTTCGCCCGGGCGCAGCTGAGCTATCAGATGAACGCCGCAAGGCCTGAGGTGCGTAAACGCGGCGGCGTGGTGCTGCGCCGCGCCCGCCATCCGCTGCTGGACAGCGCGAAAGCCGTGCCCATCACGGTGGATCTGGGTGAGAGTTTTGACACGCTGGTCATCACCGGCCCTAACACCGGCGGTAAGACGGTGACGCTCAAGACGCTGGGCCTTTTGTGCCTGATGGCCCAGTGCGGCCTCCACATCCCCGCCGATGACGGCAGCGCCGTGCGGGTATTTGAACGGGTGCTGGCCGACGTGGGCGACGAGCAGAGCATCGAGCAGAGCCTTTCCACCTTCTCGGCCCACATGTCCAACACGGTGCAGATCCTTCGGGAGGCAGACGAGGACAGCCTCATCCTCTTTGACGAGCTGGGCGCCGGTACCGACCCCATCGAGGGCGCGGCGCTGGCCATTGCCATCATTCAGCACGCCCGCAGCTGCGGCGCGCTGACGGCGGCCACCACCCACTACGCTGAGCTCAAGACCTTCGCCATGACCACGGCGGGGGTGGAGAACGCCAGCTGTGAGTTCGATGTGCAGACCCTGCGGCCCACTTACCGCCTGCTGATCGGCATTCCCGGCAAGTCCAACGCCTTTGCCATCTCCCGCCGTCTGGGCCTTCCCGAGGAGGTCATTCAGGCGGCCAAGAACCAGATGGACAGCGAGTCCGTGCGCTTTGAGGACGTGCTGGCTCAGCTGGAGGAGAAGCGTCAGCATCTGGAAAAGGCGCAGACCGAGGCCGACCGCCTGTGGCGTCAGCGGGAGGAGGACGCCCGCAAGGCCCGCACCTTCCGCGAGCAGATGGAAAAAGCCAAGGACAATGCCAAGAGCCGCGGCGAGGCCGAGGCCAAGCGCATTATCCGCGAGGCAACCCAGCGCTCCGAGGCCATCTTTGCCGAGCTGGACGCCCTGCGGAAAGAGCAGCAGCGGCAGCTGAGCCATCAGGCCATCAACGACGCCAAGGCCTCCGTGCGCCACAGCCTGCGCGAGGCCGAAGACCTGCTGCACAGCCGGGAGGAGACGGAAGATCCCACCCTAACTCCCAGCCGCCCCTTCGAGGTGGGCGACCTGGTGGAGATCCCGGGCGTGAAGATGGCGGCCACAGTGCTCTCCGTCAACGGCGACGGGACGCTGCTGCTGCAGGCCGGCAAGATGAAGATGACCACCAAGGCCGCTCAGGTGCGCCTTCTGGATACGGCGGAGGCCCAGCAGAAGAAAAAGCAGATGTCGCCCAAGGCTGCTGCGTCTCCCACGGTGCGCATTGCTGCCCGCGCCGCCTCGGAGCTGGACATCCGCGGCTACGAGACGCTGGAGGCCGAGAGCATCGTGGAAAACTACATCGACAGCGCCGTGATGGCGAAGCTGGGCACCGTGACCATCATCCACGGCAAGGGCACCGGTGCGCTGCGCAAGGCGGTGCACGAGATGCTTAAGCGCAACCGCGCCGTCAAGAGCTTCCGTCTGGGCCACTATGGCGAGGGCGAAGCCGGCGTAACGGTGGTAGAGCTGAAATAAACGGCGGAACTTTGTGGCAAACGCCAAAAATTTGGGCGAATTCTACGGGGTGACCCTAAAATTTCGTGGTTTTGGATATTGCATTATCCTATCAAGATTCGGTATAATAGAATCACCAAAAAGCTTTGGTCATTCATTGTGCAAACGCTGATGATAAAGGAGATTGATTCGATGTATACTCAGGAAATCACCGTTAAGAACGAGGTCGGCCTGCACGCCCGCCCCGCAACGTATTTCATTCAGAAGGCCAACGAGTTCAAGAGCGGCATCTGGGTCGAGAAGGAAGAGCGTCGTGTCAACGCCAAGAGCCTGCTGGGCGTTCTGTCCCTGGGCATTGCCAAGGACACCGTCATCACCCTGATCGCTGACGGCGCTGACGAGCAGGAAGCTGTCGCTGCCCTGGCTGATCTGATCGAGAACAACTTCGGCGAATAATTTGACCAACATAAAAAAACATCCGATGCGCAAGCATCGGATGTTTTTTTGCTTATCGGTCTGCTTCACCGCGGCGGGCCATTTCCAGCAGGATGCGGACGGCCTCCACGCCGTGCTTGCCCTGCGCCGTCTCGCCGGTGAGCATCAGGGCCGCCGCGCCGTCGAGACAGGCATTGTAGATGTCCGTCACCTCTGCCCGTGTGGGGACGGGGGCGTGGATCATGCTCTGGAGGAGGTGGGTCACCACCAGAAAGTCCTTCCCGGCTGCGCGGCAGATGGCGGCGATTTGCTTTTGTGCCCGGGGCAGGTCGCAAAGGGGCAGGTTGCTGCCCAAGTCTCCGCGGGCGATGGTCACCACGTCGCAAAGATCCAGCCATTCTCCAACGGTGGCCAGCCCATCCGCGTCCTCCACCTTGGCAAAGATGGTCACATCCTCCAGATCGTGCTGCCGCAGCGCCTCACGCACCTGCAGCAAATCTTGGCGGCTGCGGACGAAGGGCTGCATCACCGCCGTAACGCCGTGGTCACGGGCTGCGGCCAGATCGTCGTGATCGGCCTGGGACACGGCAGGGCGGGGGATCTCCACGCCGGGGAGGGTGATGCTTTTGCGGCCTTCCAGCATGCCGCCGCGGATGCAGCGGCATACGGCCGTTTCGCCGTCGTGGGCTTCCACCACCAGCTCGATGGCGCCGTCGTCAATGAGCATCTGCTGCCCCGGCCGCAGGGCGGCGAGGATGTCGTCATCCAGCAGCGGCAGGCCCATCTTGCCGAAGCGGATGGTGTCACCGCTGCGCAGGATGAGGGGGCGGGTGAGATCGCCCAGCCGCAGCTCGCCGCCCCGCAGATCGATGATGAGCTCGGGTCGGACGCCTGCCGCCTCGCCGGCGGCGCGCAGGGCGTCGGTCCATTTTTTGCAGTCATCGAGGGTGCGGTGAGAGAGGTTCAGCCGGAAACCGGTGAGCCCCAAACGCAGCATGGCGCTGAGCGTTTCCACCTCGCAGCAGGCTGGGCCCAGCGTGGCATAAGTCTTGATCATTGGTCATTCTCCTTGTGGAAGTGGTCATATACCGCCTGCGCCGCCTGTCGGGGCAGCACGGCGCCCAGCTCGTCAAGAGCGGCGGCGGCAATGGCCTTCACGGTTTTGAAATGCTTCATCAGCGCTTTTTTACGCGCCTCGCCCACGCCGGGGATGCCGTCGAGACGGGAGGCGAAGCTGCTGCGCCTGTGCTTTTCGTGGTGGTAGGTGATGGCAAAGCGGTGCACCTCTTCCTGAATGGTGCCGATGAGGGTGAAGAGGTGGGGGCTTTGCTGAATGCCCAGCTCCTGTCCCTCGGCCGTCATCAACGCGCGGGTGCGGTGTCGGTCATCCTTCACCATGCCCAGAATGGGCACTTCCAGACCCAGCGCGCGCAGCGCTTCCTGCGCAGCGCGGGCGTGCATTTCACCGCCGTCGATCAGCAGAAGATCCGGCGTTTGGTCGAATTTCTCGTCGCCGTCCAAATAGCGGCGGAAGCGGCGGGTCAGCACCTCCCGCATGGCGGCGTAGTCATCGGGGTGCTCCAGCGTTTTGATCTGGAAGCGGCGGTAGTCCCGCTTGAGGGGCTTGCCGTCATGGAACACCACCATGCTGGCCACCATGTCGGCGCTGCCGGTGTTGGAGATGTCGTAGGCCTCCAGACGGCGGGGGACGTGATCGAGACCTGCCAGAGCGCCCAGCTGCTCCAGCGTTTTGCCGGTGCGCTCGCTCTGGGTGGTGATGCGCTCCACTTCCTCGGCGGCGTTGCGCACCGCCATCTTGAGAAGATCGGCCTTTTCGCCCCGCTGGGGCAGGCGGACAGTCACCTTGTGGCCGGCTTTTTCCGTCAGAAGCTGGGAGAATACGTCCTGATCCTCCAGCTCGCAGGGCAGCAGGATCTCGGCGGGGAAGACACCGCGGTCCAGGTAATATTGGCTCAGCACGGCGGAGAGAATGGCGCTCTCGCTCTCGTCTGCGGCAGCGGGGAACACCTGCACCTCGCGGCCCAGGAGATCGCCGCCCTGAATGTGCAGCACGGCGCAGCCGCAGCGCACCTGACCGGGATAGACGCCCCAGACGTCGGTGTCAGCGCAGACGCCGGCGATGACCTGCTGCTGCTTACCCAGCACCTCCAGGGCGCGGATGCGGTCACGCAGGGCGGCTGCTTTTTCAAAGGCCAGCGCTTCGGCGGCCTCTTCCATCTGCTGCTGCAATTCCGCTGTCAGCTGGCGGTATTTGCCGGAGAAGAGGCGGGCGGCCTGGTCGATGCGGGCGCGATATTCCGCCTGGTCGGGTCCATCGGAACGGCAGAAGCCGTCACACTTGCCGATATGGTAGTTCAGGCATGGCCGGTCCTTGCCGATATCCCGGGGAAAGCGGCGCGAGCAGGTGGGCAGATGCAGGGCGCTGCACACGGCGTCAATGGCCATGTGGGTGTCGTGCCGTCCGCCGAAGGGGCCGAAGTATCGCGCGCCGTCATCGGCGGCCTTGGACACCAGCGAAAAGCGGGGATAGGCGCCCCCCTGCTCCAGACGGATGAAGGGATAGCCCTTGTCGTCCTTCAAGAGAATGTTGTAGCGGGGTTGGTGGCGCTTGATGAGGGAGTTTTCCAGCACCAGCGCCTCAAATTCGGAGGAGACAAAGATGGTGTCAAACTTATCCACCTGACTGACCATGATGCGCGTCTTTTCGTTGTGCTGCGAGCCGCTCTGGAAATACTGGGTGACCCGGTTTTTCAGTTTCTTGGCCTTGCCCACATAGATGACCTTGCCCGTCTTGTCCATCATGAGATAGACGCCGGGAGCCAGTGGCAGATCGTTGGCCTTTTCGCGCAGTTCATCGCGTGTCATGGCGCCGCCTCCTTTCCTTGTTTCTTTGCTTCAGTATAGCATGCGCCATGAGGGGGCGCAAGCAAAAGCGTGGTTGCACCATGGGGAATTGGTGTGTATAATGAAAGCACAATGACGAAAAACGGGGGAAAACAGCCATGATCCAGGATATCGGCAGCCATATTTATGACCGTGCCTACTCGCTCCGCGCGGCGCAGATGCAGGACTACGCCCTGTGCTACCGGCAGGGTAAGGTGCTGCTGCGGCAGGAGGGGGAGGATGCGTGGGCGCTGCCCCGGTTTTGCGACTTCCCGCAGGCGCTGCGGCCCGATCTCGCCACAGCGCGGCACTTCTTTGCCCTGGACGGCGTGGGCTGCTATCTCTGCGACCCCGACCCGTCGGAGGATGTGCTGCCGGCAGGCTGGATGTATTGCTCTTACCAGATGCTGCGTACTGTGCGGCCTATGGAGGTGGCCTTTGCCGCCACCACCGGCGCCCAGCTGGACCGTTGGTACAAGAGCCGCGCTTACTGCGGCCGCTGCGGCGCCAAAATGCAGCCCAGCGAGATCGAGCGGGCCATGGTGTGCCCCGAGTGCGGCCAGATCGAGTATCCCAAGATCTGCCCTGCCGTCATCGTGGCGGTGACGGACGGCGATAAGCTGCTGCTGACCCGCTATGCCGACCGGCCCTACCGCGGCCCCGCTCTCATCGCCGGCTTTGTGGAGATCGGCGAGACGCTGGAGGACACCGTGCGCCGTGAGGTGCTGGAAGAGGTGGGGCTCCACGTGAAGAACATCCGCTACTATAAAAACCAGCCCTGGTCCTTCACCGACACGCTGCTGTGCGGCTTTTACTGTGACTTGGACGGCGAGGCGGAGATCCATCTGGACCGCAACGAGCTGTGCGAGGGTGTGTGGATGGCACGCCACGAGCTGCCGGAGCGGGAGAACGACGTGAGTTTGACCTCCGAGATGATCGAGATGTTCCGCCGCGGGGAGCGGTGAAGAGGCGTGTGCTGCGTATACGCGAAAGGAGTTATTACGAAAGTGGCTGTTTTGCGTGTGATTTGTCGCGCTGGTGCATCCAAAGAATGCGTGCAACAGGTGCAGGAAAAGATGAAAAACTTTTCTTGGGTGACCGGCAACCTCACAGAGCGTGTTCCGTATTGGAAAGATGAATCTTTGGAAGAAATAACGTTTGAGATCCAGTGCGGTGCAAGGATGGGAAAAGACCACTGGGAGGACCTGTTTTCTGCCATATCCGGAGAATGGATCTCCATACCGGACCGGATGGCTCTTGATATGGTGCATTCGTGTTCCATACAGGAAATGGAGAAAAACCCTAAGGCCTTTTTCGCTGCGATGTATGTAAGTGAAGAGGAACTATTGTAATAACAAGGAGCGGCAGGCGTAAAACCTGCCGCTCCTGTTCTATTTTTGTCAGTTCAGTGCCTCGGCGTTCAATTCAAACAACTCGCCGATACGCTGGCGCAGGGCGCGGTGCTCGGTTTTTTCCAGCGTGCCGTCGTCTGCCAGCAGCGCTTTGGCGGCGGTCTGTGCCTCGTCCAGCAGGCGCATGTCACAGCTGAGATCGGCGATCTTCATGGCGGGCAGGCCGTGCTGGCGCTGTCCGAAGAAGTCACCGGGGCCGCGGAGCCGCAGGTCTTCTTCCGAAATTTTGAAGCCGTCGTTGGTCTGGGTCATGATCTTCAGCCGCTGGCGGGTCTCCTCGTTCTGGGTGTCGCTCAGCAGGATGCAGTAACTCTTGGCGCTGCCGCGGCCCACGCGGCCGCGCAGCTGGTGCAGCTGGCTCAGGCCGAAGCGTTCCGCGTTTTCCACCACCATGGTGTTGGCATTGGGTACGTCCACGCCCACCTCGATGACGGTGGTGGACACCAGAATGTCGCTCTCGCCGGCGGCGAAGGCGGCCATGACGGTCTCCTTCTCTTTCGGTTTCATCTTGCCGTGGAGCACGGATACCCGCAGATCGGGGAACACTTTTTGCTGCAGCTCCTGCGCGTAGGCGGTAACGGCTTTGCGCTCGTCGGGGATCTCCTCGCCATCGCCCACCAGCGGGCAGACAATGAACACCTGATGACCCTCAGCCACCTGCTTGCGGATAAAGGCGTTGATGCGCTGTCGGTAATCCTCGCCCACGGCGAAGGTATCCACCTTCTGCCGCCCGGGAGGCAGCTCGTTGATGATGGACACGTCCAGATCGCCGTAGATGATGAGGGCCAGCGTGCGGGGGATGGGGGTGGCGGAGAGCACCAGCATATGGGGATGCTCCGCCTTCTGCCCCAGCGCGGCCCGCTGATTGACACCGAAGCGGTGCTGCTCGTCGGTGATGACGAGGCCGAGTTTGGCGTACTGCACATCCTCGGTCAGCAGGGCGTGGGTGCCGATGCACAGGTCGATCTCGCCGCTTTGGAGATCTGCCAAAATCTCGCGCCGCTCCTTGGCACGGGTGGAGCCCGTCAGCAGGGCGCAGCGCAGCCCAAAACGGGCGAACAGCGGGGCAAGGCCCTCGTAGTGCTGGCGGGCCAGAATCTCCGTAGGGGCCATCAGAGCGCTCTGCCAGCCGTTCTGCGCGGCAAACCACACGCAGGCGGCAGCCACCATGGTCTTGCCGCTGCCCACGTCGCCCTGACACAGGCGGTTCATGGGGCGCTGCGCGCACATATCGGAAATGGCATCCCCAATGGCGCGCTGTTGGGCGCCGGTCAGGGTAAAGGGCAGCTTTTCATAGAAGGGCGTCATGTCCACGGCGCGGCAGGCGGGGCCGGCCACATCCTGCCGCCGCGAGCGCAGCAAATGCAGGCCGCAGGTGAGGAGGAACAGCTCTTCAAACACCATGCGCCGCCGGGCGATCTCCAGCGCCTCGGGGGAGACGGGAAAATGGATGTTCTCATAGGCGTAACCCACATAGCACAGGTTGTGCCGCCGGCGCACTTCATCCGGCAGAACGTCCTCCAGCAGCTCACGGCACGCGTCCAGACCCTGCCGCACGGCGCGGCTGAGGATCAGCTGGCTGACACCGGCGGTGAGGGGATAGAGGGGCATGATGCGGCCGGTGATCTGCTGCTGGCCCTCCTTTTCGATAAGGGGGTTGATCATCTGGCGGCGCAGCAGATTGCCCTCCACCTTGCCGTAGAAAATGTAGGTCTCGCCCTTGTGCAGGGAGTTTTTGCGGTATTCCTGATTGAAAAATACCAGGTCGAGACTGCCGCCCTCGTCCACGGCGCGGCACTTCACCAGTGTGCGGCCGCCGCTGATGCGGTGGGCGGTGGGGTCGGCGGCCACCATGGCGCGGACGCAGGCGTTTTCGCCCAGAATGAGATCGCGGATGGGGCGGGTGAGGGTGCGGTCCTCATAGCCGCGGGGATAGTAGGAGATGAGGTCCCGGAGCGTGGCGATACCCAGCTTGTTCAGCGACTTGGCGCGCTGCTCGCCAATGCCCTTGATGTAACGGATATCGGTTTTCAGATCGGCCATGGACTCACCTCCTGCAAAATTTTTCTATATTGTATCAGTTTTCAATCGAAAATACAATCGAAAGAGAAAGAGACGGCCCGGAAAGGGCCGTCTCTTGACGGTTGAACATTCGTATCGCTGTATTTCTGTCCTCAGCGCTTGCGCAGGAGATGCGCCATACCCAGGCACAGGGCGATACCCACGCCGAAGGGAATGATCCACAAAAAAGCCAGTATCGGCTCTGTGCCCGGCCTTGCCAGAAAACCCTGATGCTCCATATATCCGAGGAGGAGCGCATAAGTGGCGCCAATCGTCGCTACCATGCTATGGGAGAGGACGAAGGCCAGCGCAACAAAGAGGCTGCTGGCGGCATTGGGGCGAGGTTTAGTGGCTTCGGGATGCGCCTTTTGCGCAATGCAGCGGAAGATGCATGCCAGCGCCAGACATACGGCGATGGCAACTAAAAACGGAGGGGACAACCACCATGCATCCGGCGCTCCGGGGGCATATACACCCCAAATTCCTTTCAGGTAGATCTTTACGTAAAAAAACATAACGACCGCCAGCATGGCATGGGAAAACACCAACGCCAGAACGAGCATACAGTTGCTTGCTTTTTTCATCAAAAAATACCTCCGCCCTACATAGTGTGTATGAATAACAGCATCGAATTTCGGTGTTGTCCGGCGTTAAAACCCGGTAAAGGGGGAGAAATCGTCCACGGGGGCAAAATCGGAGGAGAGAAGGGGATCGTCCGCAGGGAGGTCGTCCAAGGGAGCAAAGTCATCCTCGGTGATGATACGCGGCACATAGTCCACATACTGGAACCGAAGGCCGTTTTCCTCCATGACCTCGCTCTGCGCGGCCACTTCCCAGTTGGGAGATTTGTCCAGATCGGGGAAGAAGGCGTCGGCTTCCGCCTCGGCAAAGACCTTGGTGACATACACCCGGTCGCACAGGCTGAGGAACTGGCGGTATACCGTGGCGCCGCCAATGACAAAGGCGTCGGCGCCGGCGGCAAAAACGGCGGCGGCGCTGTTGTGAACCACTTCGGCGTTTTCGGCAGTGTAATGGGGGTCGGAGGTCAGCACGATGTTGCGGCGGCCGGGCAGGCCCTTGCCGCCGGGCAGGCTTTCCAGCGTGCTGCGGCCCATCACCACGGTGTGGCCGGCGGTGAGCGCCTTGAAGCGCTTGAGATCGGCGCTGATGCGGAACAGCAGTTCGTTATCTTTTCCAATGCCCCAGTTTTCGCTGACGGCTACGATTGCTTGCATAAAGGGATCCTCCTATACTTGTCGCTTCATGTGTGCCGCGTGTCATAAGGCACTCATGGAACGACACAATGCTGGTTTCACAGAATTTTCCTGTCCGCAGACAGGAAAATAAAAACAAATGCATGATTTATGACGACATGTGCGTCGGAAATCATACTTTGCATATCGGCCGTGCCGACTTTTCTGTCAGGAATCGAGGCGCGGCCGATATGAAACCCTTCTCGCTCAAAATCGTAAGATTTTGAGCGAATGTCTTAGATTGCGACAGGAATTTTATCCTCGAAGGGATGGGGCTCGTAGCCCTGCAGGGAGAAGCTGTCGCGGGTGAAGGAATAGAAGTCGGTGACGGACTTGTCGATGATAAACCGGGGCGCCTCGCGGCCTTCCTTGTCCAGCATCTTTTCCACGATGGGCACGTGACGGTCATAGATGTGGGCGTCAGCGATGACATGTACCAGCTCCCCGGCCTCCAGACCGCTGACCTGGGCCATCATGTGCACCAGCACGGCGTACTGCACCACATTCCAGTTGTTGGCGGCCAGCATGTCCTGACTGCGCTGGTTCAAAATGGCGTTGAGGGTGTTGCCAGACACGTTGAAGGTCATGGAGTAGGCGCAGGGGTACAGGGCCATCTCGTGCAGATCCTGGAAATTGTAGATGTTGGTCAGGATGCGGCGGGAAGCGGGGTTGTGCTTCAGGTCGTACAGTACGCGGTCCACCTGATCCATCTCGCCCTCGGGATACTGGTGCTTGACGCCCAGCTGATAGCCGTAGGCCTTGCCGATGGAGCCGGACTCGTCGGCCCAGCTGTCCCAGATGTGGCCACGCAGGTCGTGAATGTTGTTGCTCTTCATCTGCCAGATCCACAGCAGCTCATCGATGCACGTCTTGAAGTAGGTGCGGCGGATGGTCAGAATGGGGAACTCCTCTTTCAGGTTGTAGCGGTTCACCACGCCGAATTTCTTCACCGTGTGGGCAGGTGCGCCGTCTTCCCAGTGGGGACGGACGTTCTGGTCTGTGTCCCACACGCCGTGGGTCAGGATATCGCGGATATTCTGCTTAAAAATTTCGTCTGCGCGGCTCATACAAAACCCCTCCTTTTATTTTCCTTAGTGTAGCACAAAATTCGACAAAAAGAAAGAGTTTACTTTGTGAACCAAATAACGGAATGTGGAATAATGTGGGATAATTTTGCCAAAAAGATGTTTCTTTTTTGTCAAGATTATTGTATAATATGTCGTGCTGTGGGCGGGAACAGCCCGCGGCAGGAAAGAAGGAGGAAATCCATATGAAGAACGAAAAGAAAAAGCTGTCACTGACAGTCCAGATCGCCATCGGTCTGGTGCTGGGCGTCATCGTTGGCCTGCTGCTGCAGAACAACGCCGAGTTCGCCAAGGAATACATCAAGCCCTTTGGTACCATTTACCTGAACCTCATCAAGACCATCGTGGTCCCCGTGGTGCTGCTGAGCATCATCCAGGGCATCATCTCTCTGGAGGACGTGAAGAAGGTGGGCAGCATCGGCATCCGCACCGTGGTTTACTATATGTGCACCACCGCGCTGGCCGTCACCATCGGCCTGCTGTTTGCCAACCTGCTGAACGTGGGCGCCGGCTATGTGCTGCCCAGCGGCGATCTGAGCTATAACGCAACCGAGGCCCCCGGCTTCATGACCACCCTGGTCAATATCTTCCCCTCCAACATCATTCAGCCTCTGGCCAGCGCTACCATGCTGCAGGTCATCGTCATCGCCATCCTCTTCGGCTTTGGCATCATTCTGGCCGGTGAGAAGGGCGAGGTCGCTGCCCGCGTGGTGGACAGCTTCGCCGAGGTGTCCTTCAAGATCATGGGCATGATCATCAGCCTCAGCGCCATCGGCGTCTTTGCCCTGATCTGCCCCGTGGTGGCGGAGAACGGCCCCGCCGTACTGCTGCCCCTGCTGAAGGTCATTCTGGTGGCCTACGCCGCTTATATCATCCATATGGTGGTGGTCTACTCCTCCACCGTCAAGGTTTTCGCCGGCATGAGTCCCCTGAAGTTCTTCTCCGGCATGAGCCAGCCCATGATCTTCGCCTTCTCCAGCGCCAGCAGCGTGGGCGTGCTGCCCTTCAATCTGGAGGCTACCGAGAAGAAGCTGGGCGTGCGCAAGGAGATCGGCAGCTTTGTCCTGCCCCTGGGCGCCACCATCAACATGGACGGTACCGCCATCTATCAGGGCGTGTGCGCCATCTTTATCGCCCAGATCTTCGGCATTGACCTGACCATCTCCCAGCAGATCACCATCATCCTTACCGCCACCCTGGCCTCCATCGGCACCGCCGGTGTGCCCGGCAGCGGCATGATCATGCTGGCCATGGTGCTGCAGAGCGTGGGTCTGCCCGTGGAAGGTATCGCCCTGGTGGCCGGTATTGACCGTATTCTGGATATGGGCCGTACCGTGGTCAACATCACCGGCGACGCCGCCTGCTCCGTCTGCGTGGACGCCATGGATAAGCGCCGCGAGGCCAAGCTGAAGGCCAAGCAGGAAGCTGCGGAATAATCGATCAACAAATAAAAAAGAACTCCGACACAGTCGGAGTTCTTTTTTATTTACAAAATGGGGCGCTGGTGCTCGCTGCAATCGATGATGATCTTTTGACACGCGGCGCAGCGGTGGGCAAACACGGTGCGGCTGTTGTCGGCAGCACCGTTGGACAGAGGCACGCTGCCCCGGCCGAAGCAGGACAGAGCAGCCACCGGCTGGCGGCGGGGTGTCCAGTGGAGGCCGTCACGGCACTGGATGTAACCCAGCACCATTTCCTTTTGACAGTAGGGGCAAAGCATAGGTGCGCTCCTTCCTTATGATACTTTTTCCATGGTGAAGACCATGCTGCACGAGGGCGTCTGACCTTCGATGGGTACCAGCAGGCCGTCACGCTCGCTGATATGGTAGCCGGTGGCAGAGAATTCCCACGTGATGCGCACACCGTGGACGGTCTCATCCAGCGCGGTGAGAGGGTGCTCCTGCAGCTTTCGGATGACAGCCACCACCTCGTCGTTGTTCAGCGGCGTGGGATCGTAGGCCTGCGCAAAGGCCAGAATGGCCAGAATGCGCCGGTTGTGGTGGAGGGAGATCCAGTTGCCGGTGTCACCTTTCACCTCGGTGGAAGCCGTGAGACTCATCAGAACGCCGTCTTTTTCGCTGTAGATAAAGTGGGGCGTGTCAACGCCGCCCGTGCTGATCACATAGGAGCCGTCGGGACGCGGCTTTTGTGCCCAGCGGCCTTTTTCGTTCAGCCAGAGGTCAAAATCATAATAGTCAGAAAAATGGTTGTAGTTTTCCGCGAATTCCGCCACGGTTATGTCACCTCGATGGGGCGGATTGGCCTGCGCGGCGGTAAGGGGGATCAAAAGAAGGCCCTGCGCGATCACGGCACCAAGGCAGGCGGCGATGCGCCATGGCTTTTCGTCCTTCAGCGTCAGCTCGCTGTCCCACTCCCACGCCAGCGTCTTGCCCTCGGTGCAGTCGTAGTAGCGCTGATAGCCGCGGAACAGGGAAAAGATGGGGATGAAGAAGGCGGCGCCGTGCCACAGTGCCTGCGCGGTGCGGTAAAGGCCCTCGCCGTAGCTCAGCTTGCTGCCGGTGTTGCTGCGCACGCTGAGGCCCAGCAGCCACTTGCCCGGTGTGGTACCCCATACGCGCAGCAGCAGCGGCTCCACAAGGAGCATGGCACCCACGCTGATCAGGGAGCTCAGACCGTTCCACGCGCCGGCTGTTTGCGTGGAGGGAGCTTGGCCGATCAGCACCGTGCCCAGCATGATCCACAGGGAAGAATAGAGGAACAGATCAAAATACCGGGCGAAAAGACGCCGCCACGGAGCGGTGACTTTGTGACAGGCGTCGGTTGGGGGTACGGCGGCAGCAGCCGGCTCGTCTTCGGCCAGTGTGTCCAGCCAGCGCCGTCCGTCCAGCGTTTCGTACTGTGCGCCGTCCTGCCGGATCCGGCGGCACAGCTGCGCGCGCTGCTGCGACTGGGCGGCCTGCTGCTCCAACGCGTGGGCGTGCTGCGCCAGAAGGCTGTCCAGCGATGCTTCGCCCTTCTGCGCGGCGCGGATCTCGTCAAGGGACAGACCCAGCGTCCGCAGCAGGTGGATGCGGTGCAGCTGCTGCAGATCGTTGTCGCTGTAGTCGCGGTAGCCGTTGTTCAGGCGCTGGGGCGCCAGCAGGCCCTCCTGCTCGTAAAAGCGGATGTTGGCGCGCTGCAGGCCGCTGCGTTCTTCCATTTCTTTGATGGTCATGGGTAAGCCTCCTTTCTCTTTGCAGACAGGATACGCTATCAAGTCACTTGACAGTCAAGTGCTTTTTTCAAATTTCCTGCTTTTATTTTACATGCGCTATGGCATCGGCGCAAGCAAAAGAAGCGGCGCTCTGCCAAAAGCAGGGCGCCGCGCGGTATTATTCCATATCCACACTGATGTTGTCCGTGCCGTTTTGCTCGAACTCCATTAAGTACACGCCCATGCGCTCCATCACCTCGTCGTAGTTCTCCGGCGTGATGGGGGGATCGTCCATGTCCCGCAGGGCCATCTCCTGCGCCAGGATCTCAAAGAAGGTCACGTCCTCGTAGGCCATGATGGCCTCGTGGATGCCGCCCTCGGCAAAGGCGCGGGAGGGGATCAGCTCACCTTCATAAAGCTCCGTGAGAGAAGCCATGCCGTGACCAAGGCAATGGGAGAAGATGAGGCTCTCCACCTCGTCATACTGGCGGATGCGGTCGTCGCCGCGGGTGGAATTGAGTACCCAGTTGCCGATATATACCAGATCCAGCAGACGCCGGAACTGCTTTTCACTCAGCTTGATTTCCATCATGTCACCTCCAAAATGTGACGTTATCAGCATTATACCAGACCAATGCGGGAATTACTACTGAAAAAACAGGGGAAAGGGTCCAAATTTTAGCTTGTTTCTCGGGTGTATCAATAGTATAATAAATTAGTTATGATATGCGATGAAAAAAGGAGGCCCTTTATGGATCGCAGACCGTTGGGAGTGTTCGACTCCGGCCTCGGCGGACTGACCGCCGTGCGGGAGCTGCGCAGCATCCTCCCCTCTGAAAACATTATATACTTCGGAGACACGTCCCGTGTCCCCTACGGCGGACGCAGCAGTGAGATTTTGCATCACTATGCCCGACAGGACGTCCATTTCCTGCGCTCGTTTGACATCAAGGCCATCCTTGTGGCCTGCGGCACCGTGTCCACCACGGCGCTGCCGGCGCTGCAGCGGGAGAACGACCTGCCCATCGTGGGCGTGGTGGAGCCTGCCTGCCGCCGCGCCGCGCGAAAGACGCGCAGCAAACGGGTGGGCCTCATCGCCACGGCGGCCTCGGTGAATTCCGGCGCCTACGAGCGGACACTCCGCGCCATCGATCCGGAGATCGAAGTGGTGAGCCGCGCCTGCCCCCTCTTTGTGCCTCTGGTGGAAAACGGCCGCTTCCATCGCGGTGACATCGTCATCGAAACGGTGGCACGGGAGTATCTGGAGCCCATGAAGGCACAGGGGCTGGACACGCTGATCCTGGGCTGCACCCACTATCCGCTGCTGACCGATATCATCGCCGATATCATGGGCCCCGACGTGGAGCTCATCAACGTGGGACAGGAGGCGGCCTGGGAGATGAAGCGCACGCTGGAGCGGCTGGGCATGCTGTCCGATGCCCCGCAGGGCGACACCACCCTCTACGCCAGCGACCGGCCCGGTGACTTCGGCTTTCTGGCGGGCCAGTTCCTGCAGCAGGAGCTGCAGGGCACGGTGCGCAGCGTCAACATTGAGCAGTATTGAGGTGGCCTATGGAAGGACACGTCAATGTGACCGTCTTGTCCCGCAGCCGCTATGAAGGCGGCGAGGACGTGCTGGCCTTTGCCGGAAACGGTCTTTTGAAGCGCACGGAAAGGGGCTGGCATCTGCGCTATACCGCCTCGTCGCAGGACGGAAGCCACATGGCCTCCGATGTCCGGCTGGAGGACGGCAGAGCCACTGTGCGCAACATCACCGGTGACTATACCCTGCTCCTTGATCCCAGGGAGACCACGCAGGCCCGCATTCCCACCCAGCTGGGCGCGCTGACCATGGCGGTCACCACCCGCGGCCTTGACTGGCAGCTGGAGGAGGCACCGGGCCGCATCATGATGGACTATACACTGACGGCTCTGGGCCAGACCCTCAGCGATCTGCACCTGACCGTCTATCTGACATACAAATGAGGAGAGATACGACCATGAATATGATCCAGAACGCCAGAGTACAGGTGCTGAGCCTGACATGGGCTGCCTACGAAAAGGCGGCTGCCGCCGGTCTGCTGCCCGAGGGCGTCAGCGTCAAGCCTGCTGTGGAGATCCCCAAGGACACCTCCAACGGCGACTACACCACCACCTTCTGTCTGGCTGCCGCCAAGGCTATGCGCATGAATCCCCGTCAGGTGGCACAGATCCTGATGGACAACATGGATCTGGAGGGTTCCTACTTCACTTCCGTGGAGATGGCCGGCCCCGGCTTCCTGAACTTCCGTCTGGGCACCAAGTGGTTTGCCGATACCGTGGCCTGCATTGAAGAGGAAGGCAGCGATTACGGCAGCAACACGATGCTGTATGGCATGAAGTACATGGTGGAATTTGTCTCCGCCAACCCCACCGGCCCCATGCACATGGGCAACGCCCGCGGCGGCGTGCTGGGCGACACGCTGGCCTCTGTGCTGCAGAAGTCCGGCGCCGATGTGTGGCGCGAGTTCTACGTCAACGACGCCGGCAACCAGATCGAGAAGTTCGCCGGCAGTCTGGAGGCCCGCTACCTGCAGATCATTCTGGGTGAGGACGCGGTGGAGTTCCCCGAGGACGGCTACCACGGCGACGATATCCGTGAGCTGGCGCAGGCCTTCTATGCCGTTGAGGGCGAGAAGTACCGTGACTGCAGCAGCGCGGAGCGGCGCGAGGTGCTGGCCAAGTTCGGCCTGAGCCGCAACATCCCCAAGATGCAGAGCGATCTGGCCCGTTACGGCATCGCCTATGACCAGTGGTTCTTTGAGTCCACCCTGCACGAGAGCGGCTATGTGGCCGATTCCGTGGCGGAGCTGACCCGTCTGGGCTATACCTATGAGAAGGACGGTGCCCTGTGGCTGAAGACCAGCCAGATCATGGCCGAGAACCTGAAGAAGGCCGGCAAGTCCGACGAGGCCATTGAGAAGCTGGGCCTGAAGGATGACGTGCTGCGCCGCGCCAACGGTTTCTACACCTACTTTGCCGCCGATATTGCCTACCACCGCAACAAGTTCGCTGTCCGCGGTTTTGACAAGGTCATCAACATCTGGGGCGCCGACCACCACGGTCACGTGGCCCGCCTGAAGGGCGCCATGGATGCCCTGGGCCTCAACGGTACGGAGCGTCTGGACATCGTCCTCATGCAGCTGGTGAAACTAATGCAGGACGGCGAGGTGGTGCGCATGTCCAAGCGCACCGGTAAGGCTGTCAGCCTGACCGACCTCCTGGATATGGTGCCTGTGGACGCCTGCCGCTACTTCTTCAACGCCAAGCCCGAAACCCAGATGGACTTCGATCTGGGCCTGGCCGTCCGTGAGGACAGCGAGAACCCTGTGTACTATGTCCAGTACGCCCACGCCCGCATCTGCACCCTGCTGAAGAATCTGGAGGCTGAGGGCTATACCGTGCCCGAGGCCGCCGCCGTGGACTTCAGCGTGCTGCGCGATGAGACGGAGATTGCCCTCATCAAGCAGCTGGCCGTGTACTGCGAGGCCGTTCGTCTGGCCGCCCAGAATTACGACCCCAGCCATATCAACCGCTATCTCATCGATCTGGCTGCCGCCTTCCACAAGTTCTATAACGCCTGCCGCATCAAGGGCGAGGAGGACAGCGTCCTGCGTGCCCGTCTGAAGCTGGCTGACACCGTGCGCAGCGTCCTGCGCAACGGCATGGAGCTCATCGGCTCCTCTGCCCCCGAGAAAATGTAAATTGTGTAATAAAAAATCCCTTCCGCAGCTGCGGAAGGGATTTTTTGCTGTCTTAATATACGCCGTTGATCTCGTCGTAGAGGGGTTTGAGGGTGGTGTAGAGCTTGCTGTATACGCTGAAATTCCTGTCGTACACGGCAAAGTTGTCCGGATTGGGAACGTACACCGTTTCCTCGCCCAAGCTCTGGCTGGCGATAGCGTCGGCGTAATCCTTTGCGAGGCCCAAGCCGATCATAGCGCAGTAGTAGGCGCCCATGGTGCCCACAAAACGGGGGTTGGCCGGGACGCGCACGGGGATGTGCAGAATGTCGGCCATCATCTGCATCCAGGCTGCGCTCATGGCGCCGCCGCCCACCACGCGGATACTGTCGGGTGTCTGGCCGCCGTGGAAGGCGGTGTAGCTCTCCAGAGACAGCCGGTGGGTGTAGCAGATGCTCTCCAGCATGGCGCGGGCAAAGTGCCGGCGCTCGTGCTGGTCGGTCACGTTGAAAAAGAGGCCCTTGGCGTTTTTGGCGGCCAGCGGGGGCAGCTCACCGCCCAGCCAGTGGGTGGCAATCATTCCGCCGCAGCCGGGCTCCACGGAGGCCACCTCCTGATTGACGAACTCGAATGCGTCGTCGCCCATCTCGCGGCGCTCGGCGCCGTAGAACTGGGTAATGAGCCAGTCGTAGGCGCGGCCGCCGGTCTGGATGCCGAAGAGGGTGTTTTCGTGCCGCTCGTCCAGCGTGAAGTAGCCGCGGCCGTAGCCGGGGATGCGCTCAAACTTGGTCTCACACAGCCAGCCGGAGGTGCCCAGATAGATGTGGGCCATGCCATCTTCAATGCAGCCGCAGCCGAAGGTAATGGCGTTCAGGTCGCCGAAGCCGCCCACCACGGGGATGCCGGGCCGCAGGCCCATCTGGGCGGCAGCTTCCGGCAGCAGCTCACCCATTACGGCGGTGGAGGGCAGAGAGGGCGGGAATTTGGCCAGATCCTCCTCCGTAAAGCCGCAGTGGCGCAGCACGTTGCTGTAATGCGCCTGCACCGTGGGGCTGGGGGTGTGGATGAAGTCGTCAGAGCACTCGGTCACAATATTGCCGGTGGCGCGATATTTGAAGTAGCAGTTCAGACCCACGATGTGGGCGGCCTTGTTCCAGATCTCCGGCTCGTTTTCCTTCAGCCACAGGAGTCGTGCGTGATAATCCTGACCGGTGAAATCGGTGGTGTTCATGGAGCGGTTCAGCCGCGCCGCCTGATCGATGCCGCGGGCGTCCATCCAGATGAGGCTGCGGTGCAGCACGTTGCCGTCCTTGTCCAGCGGGATAATGTTGCGCCACGGGGCGCAGATCACCATGCCGCCGATCTCGCTGAGATCAGGCTGCGCCTTGGCCACACATTCGCGGCAGGCGGTGCACAGGGCGTCCCACAGCTGGTGGGGATCCTGCTCCACAAAGTTGGGCTGGGGGAAAAACAGGTCGCAGTCGGCCTTGCCGGTGGTCAGCTTGCCGGTCTGCCGGTCGATGCAGACCACCTTGACCGCCGTGGTTCCCACGTCAAAAGCGATGATATAACGCATCAGAATTCCTCCTCTTCGTACTCTTCCTCGTCTTCATCACGGGGCAGCGTGTCGGCAATGAGGGAGAGCAGTATACGGCCGCACAGGGAAAAGCCGATGATCAGAAACACGGGGATCATGGACACAAAGATGTTGGGGATGTACAGGCACAAAAGCACCGCGCCGATCACCAACACCGCCTCTACCAGCGCCAGACCCCAGTGGGCGAAGCTTTCGAAGAAGGCGGCGATCACGCCGTCCCACAGGGAGTACTTGCCGGTGCTCAGCAGGGGCAGGTAGTAGGACAGGATCATCAGCAGGATCACGGTGACAGCACCCATCAGACCGAAGAGACCCGGGAAGAGTTCCTGACCGCTGGAAATCCACAGGAAGTCCAGCACCAGTGCGCCGAAGACCAGAACCAATGCGATGCTCAAAGGAACACCGCGGCGCAGATGACGCTTATAGGCTTTCCAGAAATCGGGGAAGACAGAGAACGGGGCCTCGCTGCCGTAGCGGATGCGGTCCAGCGTGACCTCTGTCAGCGCCAGCAGGGAGCTGCCGATGGTCACCACCGGCAGACACCCCAGAAGGAACATAATGTTGGTGAAGATCAGTGTCAAAAGCCCTTGGCAGAAGATCCACAGCTGGCCGCCATAATCAAAAAATCCAGGTTTACGCTGTTTCATAGCGGTTTATCTGTGGCACACAGGAGCGCTGATCTGATCGGCGCTGATCTCCTGGAAGGGGTAGAAGGGCGCGGGGACCTTCTTGAAGGGCAGGGCCTGCAGCTCGGGGCCGGCGGCACCGGGAGTCACGGAGTTGCAGATGAGAGCGGACACGGGCTCGTAGCCGGCGCGGAAGGAAGAGCAGGCCTTCACATCCACCAGACGGCACAGCGTGGGCTCGATACCGAAGCCGCGGTAGAACTGCAGGTCACCGTTGTTCTGGCCGCGCTCGGTCACCAGAATGAAGATCTGGCCGGCCTGCAGCACAGCGCTGCGGCCCAGAGAGCGGCGCTGACCGCGCTCGGCGGGGCCGCCGAGGATGAATTCGCCGTCATGCAGGCTGCGGACCATAGCGTCCTTCACCGTGACGGGCTTGCTCAGCTCGGGAGCCAGAGAGGCACCCATGGTAAAGTCGGCAGTGGCGCCCACGCCCAGCTCGTAGGCTTTGGCAACGGCGTCCACATCATTCAGAGAGAAGGCCACGCGCAGCGTGTCGCGGTAGGGCAGCACGTATTCCAGCACGGCGGCGCTGTCACCGCAGGCACCGGCGTTGGGGGAGTCGGCGCTGTCCACCAGAATGACGGGCTTGTCAACGGTGTTGTCGATGGCGGCCTGCACCACATCGGGGATGGCCCACAGCTTCTCGCCCTGCAGCTCCTCGCGCAGCGCGAATTCCTCAGCGGCCATCTCGGCGGCCACGGCTTTGGCATACTCGGCGTCCTCTGCGGTTACCAGAACCACGGAGCCGATCTTTTCCACGTCCAGCCAGGGCTGCACCTGGAACACGGAGAAGTCGGCGATCTTGCCGGCCTTCACCAGAGCATGGCCCTTTTCCATCAGGGCGTTCAGGCTGCCGCGGGTGGTGCTGTAGCCGTGGGCGGGCGCCATCATGGGGATCTCCACGCGGGCGGTCTTCAAAGGCTTGCCTTCGATGGTGTCAATGGCCAGCATGGCGGCGCGATAGCCCACGCCGTAGTGGTCCAGATGGGGATAGGTCTGATAGCCGCACAGATGGTCGGCAGCTTCCATCATGCGCTGCGTAATGTTGCCGTGCAGGTCGCAGGAGGCGGTGACGATCACGTCCTGACCCACCGTCTCACGCACCAGCGTCAGAATATCGCCGCACACGTCGTCAGACACGTCGGACTGGGTAGCGCCGTGGAGAGAGACCACCACGCCGTCCAGCTCACCGGCGGCCTTCAGGCCGGCCACGGTCTTTTCCATAAACCAGTCCACCACCTTGTGGTCCACGGGGCCGCCGCTCTTGGCGCGCATGCGCACGCCGCCGATGGCGGTAAAGCCGCGCTCGGCAATGGCGACCAGTGCGCCGTGCAGCGTGTTGCCGGCCTTGGCACCGCCCTGCACCACCTCGTCGCCTTCGAAAATACCGACGTTTTCAAAGTCCTCCATGGTGGCCAGCTCGGGGTTGAACGAGTTGGATTCCTGCAGCATTTCACAAACAAAAATTTTCTTGCTCATGGTCATTCTCCTAAAATGTATTTTGGGGATCGCTTACATATAACGGCGGCGCCATCGGCGCAGCCGGAACGTACGAAGTAAAAAGGGGTCTGGATACAATATATCCCTTGTAGACGGAAAAAGCAACGGAAAAAAGCGCCCGCCCATACGGGCGGGCGCTTTTATTAGATGTTCGGTTATGTACGCTCAGTAAACAGGATTAGCCGTTGGACAGGTTGTACATATCGAAAGCGTCGTTGATGGTCTGAACCATGGTGGCGATAGCATCATCAACGGGAGTGCCGTTGCAGACAGCCTCCAGGCAGGTCTGCTGGGCCAGGGTGTACTCGTTGTTGGTAGCGGTAAAGGCATAGAAAGCGCTGTCATCGCCGGCCAGGAAGTCCTCGATGTTCTGCTTGAAGGAGGGTCTCCACTCCAGGTCAGCCTGATACTCGGGCATCTCATAAACTTCCTTGTACATGGGCATGTAGGAAGTCATCTGGTTCCAGCGCAGCTGAACGTCGGGAGAGGTGAAGTACTTCAGGAACTCCCAAGCACCCTGCATGGACTTGGTCTTGCCGTTGTCGATGATGAACATACCGTTACCGGAGGTGCAGTAACCGGTGCCCTTGCCCTCGTCGGTGATGGTGTACATCAGCTGGAAGCCGATCTCGTGACCGTTGGCCTTGCAGGCATCATAGATACGCTTGTAGGAGGAGTTGGTGGTGATGATCATAGCCAGATCAGCGTTGGCGAAAGCGGGCTCCAGCTCGTCCTTCTTGGAGGAACCGACGGGGTAGACATAGCCCTTGGCGGCCAGGTCGGCCCACTGGGTGTAGTACTGCTTCACGATGTCGGCGAAGCCGTTGGAGTTGTCATCATACAGGCACTTGGTGGGCAGGCCGGTGGAGGCGTTGTCGTTATCGACGGTGTAGAAGCCCTCGCGATGGAAAGCGTAGTTGGCCCAGATACCGGAGTGCTCTTCGGAGATACCGTACTTGGCGTGGCCTTCGCCGCAGATCTTCAGAACGGCGTCATAAATCTTCTCGAAGGAGGTCAGGGAGGTGGGATCGATGCCAGCCTTCTCGAACACGGTCTTGTTGTAGAAGAAGCCGGACTGGGACAGACCGATGGGGTAGCCGATCATGCCGTCGGCGTTACCGTAGGTAGCGGTCAGAGGAGCATACAGCTCACGGTCATAGGTGGGGTCAGCGTCGATGTAGTCCTGAACCATCTTGATGATGCCGGAGTGCAGATAAGCACCCACGGTCTCGGAGGAGGAGTTGCACAGTGCGGGCAGGTCCTTCTGCTCGGTGGCCATCAGCTTGGCGATCTGATCATAGTAGCCGCCGTTGTACTCACGGACGACCCAGTACTCTTCCTGCATGTTGTTGAATTCGTCGATGATCTTATCAACGAACTCAGCGGTGGAGGAGCCGTAGGTGGACCAGTACATGACCAGAATGCGGCCTGCGGGTGCGCCGTACTCGTTGCCTTCCTGCAGGACGATGCTGGTGTCTTCCACGACGGGTTCATCGGGCTGCTTCTCGCCGCAAGCGACCAGAGACAGAGCCATGACCAGAGCGAGGATCAGAGCAAGAATCTTCTTCATAATCTTTTCTCCTTTAAAATTATTTTGTAAAACACCGTTTGGTGAAATACACAGAAAATGGGGGATGCGGGGACTGCTTAGCCCTTCACGGCGCCGGCGGTCATGCCCTTGACGATGTACTTGTGGCCAATGATGAACACCAGCACGACGGGGATGATGCAGCAGGCGGCACAGGCCATATCCAGAGCGGTGGAGTTAAACTCGGCGTCCTTCATAGCGGCAACAGCCAGCTGAACGGTACGCATGTTCTCGCTGTTGGTGACCAGCAAGGGCCAGAAGTAACGGTTGTAAACGGTGATGAACTCGCGGATGCTCAGTGCGGCCAGAGAGGGCACGGACAGGGGCAGGGCAATGCGGAAGAAGAAACCCATATCGCCGCAGCCGTCAATGTCGGCCGCCTCGCGCAGGTCGCGGGGCAGCGTCAGGTAGTACTGACGCATCAGGAAGATACCCATACCGCCGATCAGCATGGGAAGAGCCATACCCAGGTGGGTGTTGGTCAGATTCCACTTCTGGATCTGGATGTAGTTGGCGATGATAACCACGTCGCCGGGGATCATCATGGTGGTCAGAATGAAGGTGAACAGCAGGTTCTTGCCGCGGAAATCGAAGTAGGTCAGCGCGTAAGCGGCCAGGGAGCAGAAGATCACCTGAGACACGATAACGGTACCGCACTGGATCAGGGTGTTGAGCAGGAACTTATGCATGGGCACCTTGGTGCACACATCGATAAAGTTCTGGATCGTGGGGTTCAGCGGGGGGATCAATGCCTGCAGACCCAAGGAGTTCACGACCTCAGCTTCGGTCTTGATGGCGGACATGAAGCACACCAGCAGGGGGGTGCAGATCAGAAGACCGATGAGGATCTTAACGGCATAGCCGGCCCAGTATTTGGCGGCCTTCTTGGAAATACCTTTCTTCTTCAAGAGTAGAACACCATCCTTTCTTCAAGGGCGGTCTGCACGCGGGTCACCAGGAAGATGACGATAAACAGGATCAGAGCCTGCACGTAAGCGGTCTCATAGCGGCCGTTCAGGAAGGCGTTTTCATACATGGCGTAGATCAGCGTGGTGGTGGCGCCGTTGGGGCCGCCGGAGGTCAGCAGCTTGATCTGGCCGAAGGCGCGGAAGGAAGCGGTGATGTTCAGGAAGATCACGAAGAAAATCTGAGGAGAGGCCAGAGGGATCATGATCTTGATAGCGCGGCGGAAGGGGCCGGCGCCATCCAGCGTGGAACTCTCGATCAGATCGATAGGTACGTTGCGGAAGCCCACCAGCAGGAAGATGAAGGTGGAGCCGATGCTCAGCCAGATGGTGACGATGGCCACAGACTCCAGCGCGAAGACGGGGTCATTCAGCCAGGACAGGTCGGTGCCCAGGATCTGGTTGAGGATGCCGCCCTCTTTACGCATGATGAAGATAAAGATGGTGGCGGCAGGAGCGGAGGCCACGGCCATGGGCATGGAGAACAGCGTCTCGTACACACGGCTGCCCTTGTGCTGCTCGGCAGACAGCAGGGCCAGGACCATGGCGACCACCAGCGTACCGATACAGACCATAGCGGCAAAGTACCAGGTCTGACCGAAGATGGTGCCGAAGTTGCGGTTGGTGAACACGCGGATGTAGTTCTGGATGCCCAGCCACTTCACGAAGTTACCCTTCTTATCGGTCAACGCGAAGGAGTAAATAATGGTTCGCAGGAAGGGCCAGTAAGTAAAGGCCGTAAACAGCGCCAGAGCGGGCAGCAGCAGCAGATAAGGAAGCGGCGTGGGCTTCTTTTTTCTACCGGAAACGGGCTGAAGTTGCTTTTTTTTGTTCATCAGCTTTCATCTCTCCTTTTCCTTAACACAGATTTGCCCGCCAAAAGACAAAGCGGACAGGCGGTTCACCATGCACAATGCAAGAGACTTGGAGGTTATGCATAAAGAACCCATACTTAAGCCTATCACGACTGCACAGAAATGTCAACGGACGATTCCTTTTTCGGATAGAATTGGTGTTACAAAGCGAAAAAGCCTTGTCCGACTGCCATAACCTTATTTGTTGCCGGCGCCACACCGTACAGCCAAACAAGCGAGCGGAACTGCGGACAAAACACCAATTTAAGTCTTTGTGGTGTCATTATAACGCGCAGGAACAAAAATGGCAAATATTATTGTTCGGTTTTGAACGTTTGGTTGTCATTTTTGTTTTGTTGCACATTTTTGCCTTGCGGTTTTTGTATATATATACTATAATGAAGCTGTAAAAAGAACGCCCGCGAAAAAAGGGGAAGGGAGCGAGGTATATGCTGGCTCAGGAACGCCATGCGGTGATCATGGAAATGCTCAAGGAGCAAAATATCATCAAAATTTCCGATATTGCCAAGCGCTTCGGTGTGTCCAATCTGACGGCGCGCCGCGATCTGGACGTGCTGCAGGATCAGAATCTGGTCCGGCGTGTCTATGGCGGTGCTGTTTTGTGTCAGGAAGGTGCACCGGAGGAACTGGCGGCAGCGGTAAAGAAGGAAGTCGATCCCCACGGTACGCTGCGCCGCGCCCGCCGCGCCGCCATTGCCGATGCGGCCGTGAAGATGGTGCGCGATGGTGACCGGGTCCATCTGGGCAACGGCATCACGGTGGAGGAAGTGGCCCGCCGTCTGCGCCGGTTCCAGCGTCTGAGCATTGTCACCGGTTCGCTGGGCGCGGTCAATCAGCTCATGAACAGCGGCCACGAGGTGTATGTGCTGGGCGGCCTGCTGCAGCACGATGAGCGGAATCTTACCGGCAGCTATGCCATCGACATGGCCAAGGATTTTCATGTGAACATCGCCTTCATGCCCTGCGCCGGTGTTTCGGCTGAGTACGGCGTTATGTCCGACTATCTGCCTGCAACGGTACTGGGCCGTGTGGGCATCGAAAATGCGCAAAAGGCCGTGCTGCTGTGCGGCAGCAAGAAGATTGGCCGCACCGCCTTCCATACGGTGTGCCCCGTGTCGGCACTGGATGCGATCATCACCGATGACGGCATCACGCAGGAGCAGAAGGAGTCGCTGGAGGCCTGCGGCGTGCAGGTGATCGTGGTCTCGCCCAAGCTGGAGGACGCGGCGGAGATCTGATATTTAAATAGGTATAAAAAGGACGCCCCGGGGCGTCCTTTTTTATCTGTCCATCAAAAGCCGCACGCTCCACGCGGCGAATACGAAGCCGGCCAGATCGGCCGCCAGCGCCGCGGGTACGGTGTAGCGCGTTTTGCGGATGCCGGCGGCGCCGAAATACACGGCTACGGTGTAGAAGGTGGTCTCCGTGGCCCCCAGCATCACGGCGGCCACCCGCCCGATGTAGGAGTCGGGGCCGTATTGGGCCATCAGCTCGCTGCCCACCGCCAGCGCCCCCGAGCCACTCATGGGGCGGATCAGCATCAGCGCCGTCGCCTCCGGCGGCAGGCCCAGCACCTGCAGCAGCGGTGCGAGGAATGCAGACAGCAGATCCAGCGCACCGGAGGCGCGCAGCATGTAAATGGCGCTCAGCAGCGCCGCCATGGACGGCAGGATCCGCGCTGCCGTGCCCAGTGCGTTTCCGGCACCGGCAGTCAGCGCGCCGTAAACATCCACCTTCCGGCGCAGACCGTAAGCGGCACAGCTCAGCAGCAAAAAGGGTACCACATATGCCGAAATGTCCATATTCAGTCCCTCCATACGGCCTGCAACAGACGGGCCGTCAGCAGTCCGGCGGTTACCGACAAAACAGAGCTGAGCCACACTGCCGGCAGGATGTCCATGGGTGCAGCACTGCCGCAGGCCGCACGGACGCTGGCCACGGTGGTGGGCAGCAGCTGGATGGAGGCTGTGTTCAGCACCACCAGACGGCACAGCTCGTCGTCCGCCACGCCGCCGCAGCCCTGCGCCATCCGCTGTGCCGCCCGGATGCCCAGGGGCGTGGCGGCATTGCCCAGCCCCAGCAGGTTGGCCGATACGTTGGCCGATACGGCGGCGAGTGTCTCCTCATCCCGGCTGGCCCGCGGCAGCAGCCGCCGCAGGACGGGGCGGAACAGGCTGGCCAGACCTGCTGCCAGACTGCAGCGCTCCATCAGCTCCATCACGCCCATCCACAAACACATGCCGCCCAGCATGCCCACGCAAAGCTCCACCGCGGCGGCCGCTCCGTCCAAAGCGGCGGCGCTGACGGCCTCCATTTTCCCCGTGACACAGCCGCACAGCACGGAAACGGCCACCATACCCGTCCAGATCCAACCCAAAGCCATATACATCACCTCTTTTATGATGTATATGCACAAAGATTATTGCTAACATGTATATAAATCGTCGAAATATACAATAAATAGTTGACAAGAGGGAAAACTCCGTTCATAATGAAATCGTAAAAGGAACGTAACGTTCCACAATAGGGGTGAATGATTGTGAAATCGACAGGTATCGTAAGAAAGGTAGACGAACTGGGGCGGATCGTGCTGCCCATCGAGCTGCGCCGCACCTTGGATATTGCGGAGAAGGATGCGCTGGAGATCTATGTGGAGGGGTCGGCGATTGTCCTGAAGAAGTATCGCCCCACCTGCGTGTTCTGTGACAGCGTCAAGGACGTAAGCGTCTTCAAGGGCAAAAACATTTGCCCCAAATGCCTGCGCGAGCTGCGCAGCGACACGTGAGATAACTGCGGATGATAAAAAGCGGCCTGCGCTGTGCGCGGGCCGCTTTTTTGCCTGATTGACAGCCTTTTTGGCCTGTGCTATGCTGAAACCAGCTTAAACGTGGCAATGCTGCCATCTGAAAGGAGAACGAATCATGGGTATCATGGAAAAGATGCGCCTTGACGGCAAGAAGATCTTCGTTACCGGCGGTGCCCGGGGCATTGGCATGAATTACGCACAGGCGGTGGCGGAAGCCGGCGCCGATGTGGCCATCGTGGATATGGACATTGCCGCGGCGGAGGCCACGGCCAAGCGTCTGGCGGCGGAAACGGGCCGCACCTTCATCGCCGTGCAGGCCGACGTGACCGACCCTGCCTCGGTGGACGCCATGATGGAGACCATTTTGGAGAAATTCGGCCGTCTGGACGCGGCCTTCTGCAATGCCGGCATCTGCATCAACGTTCCGGCTGAGGAGATGAGCTACGAGACGTGGAAAAAGGTCATCGATGTGAACCTCAACGGCATTTTCCTCACCAATATTGCCGCCGGCAAGCAGATGCTCAAGCAGGGCCACGGCTCCATTATCAACACGGCCTCCATGTCCGCCCATATCGTCAATGTGCCCCAGCCCCAGTGCGCCTATAACGCCTCCAAGGCAGGCGTCATTCAGCTGACCAAGTCGCTGGCCATCGAGTGGGCCACCCGCGGCGTGCGTGTCAACAGCATCAGCCCCGGCTATATCGGCACCGACCTGACCCTCAACTCCCCCAGCCTCATCCCCCTGATCGAGCAGTGGAATGCCATGGCGCCCATGCACCGTCTGGGTAAGCCGGAGGAGCTGCAGGCCATCGCCGTGTATCTGGCCGGCGACGCCAGCCCCTTCACCACCGGCTCCGATTTCGTCATCGACGGCGCCTTTACCTGCTTCTAAAAAAGAAAAACCGGAGGTCAATGACCTCCGGTTTTGACTTTTTACTGGCGCATTTTCCGCAGCTGGCCTGCCCGTTCCAGTGCGGGGCGCAGCGCTGTGTAGAGAATAGGTGCGGCGATCATGGCCGCCACGGCGTTGAGCAAAGAGGCGGGGAGCTTGCTGAGCATCGTCAGCCATACAGCGTCCACCGGATAACCGTAAATGAAGCGCTGGTAGATAAAAGTCTTCAGCATGTACAGCACTACGTAGGTCAGTGCACCCACCACGCTGGCGGCGACATTCCAACCGTGGTTCTTGGCCTCTTCGTGGCCGGCAAAGGCGATTTTGGCGCAGACCCAGGCCATCAGGAATTTGGAGATAAAGGTAATGAGAACCTGAATCAGATCATAGCCGCCCCACAACGCATCATACAGCGCTGAGCCGAAGCCGGCGGCCAGTCCGCCGGGCACGCCGCCCATCAGCAGACCGCTCAAAAGACACATGGCATTGGCAAAGTGCACTTTCGAGCCCAGCAGCGGGAAGCGGAAGAAGGTGACGGCGCATACCAGAGCGGCCATCACGCCGATGTAAACGATTTGTACCAGTGTAAATTTCTTTTTCATAGCTGTGTCCTCCTTTGGACTTTTTACAGCCCCATCATAACAAAAACTGGGCCTATTAAAAGACCCAGTTTTTGCGTTTCTTCCATGCCCAGATTACGCTTTCAGCGCCGCGTTGTACAGCTCATTCTTGTTCAGGCCTGTGTCGGCGGATACCTGCCGCACGGCGTCTTTCATGCGCATGCCGCCCTCACGCAGGGCCAGCACCCGCGCCACGCCCTCTTCCATGGTCATGGTGGGGCCTTCGCGCCGCGCAGCGCCGCCCACCACCAGCACGTACTCGCCCCGGGGCTCGTTGTCGCGGTAGTGATCCACCGCTCCCTGTAGTGTGGTGCGCATGGTCTCCTCGTGGAGCTTGGTCAACTCGCGGCACAGAGCGATGGGGCGGTTGCCCAAAATCTCCAGCATATCGCCCAGCGTGGGGCGCAGCTTGTGGGGCGCCTCGTGGAACACCATGGTGCGTTCTTCGCCCAGTAGTTCGCCCAGCCGTTCCCGTCGCTCCTTTTTATTGGCGGAGAGGAAACCTTCAAAGGTAAACCGGCCCGTGGGCAGACCGGATACTGCCAGCGCTGTGATGCAGGCGCAGCAGCCGGGGATACTCTGCACGGTGATGCCGTTTTCAGCGCACAGCCGCACCAGATCCTCGCCCGGGTCGCTGATGGCCGGCGTGCCGGCGTCCGTCACCAGCGCGCACACCTCGCCGGAGAGCAGCCGCTGCACAATGGCCTCGCCGGCGGCGGCGCGGTTGTGCTCATGATAGCTCACCAGCGGTTTTTTGATGTCAAAGTGGTTCAAAAGCTTCACCGACACCCGGGTGTCTTCGGCGGCGATAAAATCGGCATTGCGCAGCGTCTCCACCGCGCGGGGGGAGAAGTCACCCAGATTGCCGATGGGCGTGGCCACCAGATATAACGTTCCTGCCATAGTGTTACCTCTTATCTCTGAAATACATGGCGTCCACTTCCTCTGTGGGGGAGCCATCTTCGTTTGTCATGATGAGGGGCGCTTCCACCGCCAGCCCCGTTTTTCCGCCCCGCCGGCACTCCAGAAGGAGCAGGGAGGGGGCGCTTTGTGCCGTGTGCTGCACCAGGCGCAGCCGCTTGGGCTCCAGTCCGTGGCGGCGGCACAGCTCCATCAGCTCCGCCATCCGCTCCGTGCGGAAAACCAGCGCCAGCCGTCCGCCCCAGCGCAGCAGCCGCTGTGCCGCGCAGCAGATATCCTCCAGCGTGCACGTCACCTCGCTGCGTGCCGCGCGCCGTGCGTCGGATACGGCCTGCGCACCGGTGTCTGCGGCGAAATAGGGCGGGTTGCAGATCACCAGATCGAAGCTGCCCGCCGCGAATAGGGAGGCGTCCCGCAGATCGCCCTCCACGCAGGTGACGGAACTTTCCAGTCCGTTCAGCGCCGCCGTGCGTTGGGCAAGGCAGCAGGCTGCCGACTGGAGCTCCACATTGGTGACGTGCGCCGCCGGCTGCCGTGCCAGCAGCAGAAGGCCCAGCAGGCCCGTGCCGGCACCCAGATCGCACACCTTCTCGCCCTGCTTCAGCTTGGGGAAGGCGCCCAGCAGAAAGGAGTCGGTGCCCGGCTGGAAGAGCTCATCGTCAAAGAGAAACTGCCAGCCGCCCGGCCACAGCCGATCCATCTTTTCCATGCCGTCTCCTCCTTTCCGCTCTTTCTTACCACATTATAATAGAAAAAAAGCTGCGCCGCAAGTCGTCTTGCGGTGCAGCTTTCCTATGTACGCGTTTTTATCCGGCGGGAGCGATGGCATCCACAGGGCAGCTGGCGCTGCAGGCACCACAGTCAATGCACATACCTTCATCAACGACGTAAACGCCGTCACGCAGACTGATGGCATCTATGGGGCAGTCGGCGGCACAGGCACCGCAGCCAATGCATTCGTTATGGTTGATCTGATGAGCCATAGTGATTCTCCTTTCATCGTTAGATGAAAAACACCGGACAATCGTCCGGTGTTTTTTGTGTTGCTGTTTTGATTATTCAGCGGGAGAGATAGCGCCGTTGGGGCAGGTATCTGCGCAGGAACCGCAGTCCAGGCAAGCACCGGCGTCGATGACGAACTGGGAATCACCCTGAGAGATAGCGCCGACGGGGCAAGCATCTGCGCAAGCGCCGCAGCTGACGCAAGCGGAACTGATCTGATAAGCCATGAGAGCAC
>SVMH01000044.1 GCA_015067525.1 Oscillospiraceae bacterium
CCGCAGACGTTGCAGTCGTTGTCGCAGCCGTGGTCATAGGTGTGGATGCCGTTCATGGGCACCACCTCGTTGCGCGTCAAGCCGCAGCCGGTGCAGGTGTACTTGGTCTCGCCGTCGGCGATGCAGTTGGCGGCCTTGATGACGGTGCCCTCATCCCAGCTGTGGGCTACCGTTTCTACCTTGCTGCAGACGGTGCAGGTGTGGGTGTGGGTCTGGTCGTCCACCTTTTCCCACGGGCTGTAGGGGTGGTCGGCCATGGGCAGGATTTCCGTCTTGGTGGCGCCGCAGCCGGTGCAGGTGAAGCTGGCTTCGCCGGTGGCGGTGCAGGTGGGGGCCAGGGTCGTGGTGCCGGCATCCCAGGTGTGGTCGGCGGTCTCCTTATAGTCGCAGTAAGCGCAGCTGCGCTGATGTTTGGTCTCGTCTACCGTGGTCCATTCACCAAGGGTGTGGTCGCCCATGCAGACGGCCACCCAGGTGGCTTTGCTGCTGATGTTCTGGCGTACACCTTCTGTCCAGGTGGGGTTGCCGGCGGGGTAGTAGATAGTGGGGACATAGAACGTACCCCTGATAATGCTGGGGGCATCGCCTTTGAACGTAGCGGATTCCAGCGCGGTGGTGCCGAATGCTCCGCTGTACATATATTTCAGCGTAGTGGGAAAGGTGACGGAGCGCAGATTCTTACAGCGGTCAAAGGCGAAATAGTTGATGGACTCCACGCCCTCGGGGATCACGAGAGATGCCGACAGGGGCGTTTCGGCAAAGGCTTGTTCATCGATGACGGCGCCGCTGCCCACTTTTTGGGGGAAGGTAACGCTTGTCAGGCTGCTGCAGCCGTGGAAGGCCTCCTCGCCGATCTCGGTGATGGATCCCTGAAAAGTAACGCTGGTCAGTGACCTGCAGCCGACAAAGGCGGCCGAACCTACCTCGGTTACTTTGGAGGGGATGGTGATGGAGGTCAAGTCGTAACAGTAATAGAACGCGCAACTGCCGATCGTCTTGAGGTTCTTGGGCAGCTTGATGGATGTGAGAGAGCGGCAGTAATCAAAGGCGCTGTCACCGATGCGCGTCACTGTGTCGGGGATGGTGATGGAGGTCATGTTGTAAAATCTGGCAAAGGCATAGTTGCCCAGCTCCGTTATGCCGGACTTAATGACCACTTTTTCCACATCTGCTGTGCTGAAATCCGCCCAGCTATGGAAATAAGAGTAGTCGCTGGAGTTGTTCAGCGGGCCGGAGCCGGAGAGTGTCAGTGTTTTGGTTCCGGTGTTGTAGCTGTAGTTGACGTTGGCCGGCACACTGCCGGTGTATGTAGCCGCCCACGCTGTGTGGGGCAGCAGGCTGAGCACCATGACGGCAGCCAGCAGCAGAGACATCAGCTTTTTCTTCATTTGTGTTCCTCCTTATCCCAATTTTCTGCAGGACTGCCCGATCAGGCGGCATTCTTCTTTTTCTTCTTACCCACAAGGAGGAAGATGGCGGCGGTGACGCCGGAGCCAACGGCGGCACCAATCAGCATGGCCAGAGCCGTGGGCATGGTGTAGGGCACGTAACCGGGCTCGGCGGCGGCGCAGATCTTACACACGCCGCGGCGGAAGTCATGCTCCGCTTCGTCGTTCTTTTCACCGCAGACGGTGCAGGCGTGGAAGTGGCTTGCCTCGTCGTAGCTCCACTCCGTACCCCAGACGTGCTCGGTCACGCGCTCGTAGCCGCAGGTCTCACACTTGGTGTCGCAGTCATTTGCAAAGTCATGGGCGGCGAAGTCCTTCTGGTCGGTGCACTGCTCACAGGGGTACCAGTGGCCGTTCTCGTCGCCGGTCAGCTTGTCGCCATAGACGTGCTCGTGGCGCAGGGAGGGCTTGAGGATGTAGCCGCAGGCGGTGCAGGTCTGGGGATCGTCGTCCGTGGGCTCGGGGCCGGGGATATGGCTGACGGCGGCCTGCTTATCGCCGCAGTGGACGCAGGCATGCCAGTGGCCGGACTTATCGCTGTCCCAGTCGGTGGAGTACTTGTGGGAGGTGGTACGGGTGGCGCCGCAGACGTTGCAGTCGTTGTCGCAGCCGTGGTCATAGGTGTGGACGCCGTTCTTCTTCACCGTTTCGGTGCGGCTCAGGCCGCAGCCGGAGCAGGTGTACTTGGTCTCGCCGTCGCTGATGCAGTTGGCGGCCTTGATGACGGTGCTCTTCCAGGTGTGGCCGGCGGTCTCTTCCTTGCCGCAGACAGAGCAGGCGTGGGTGTGCTTGTCATCGTCCACCTTGGTCCATGCGCTGTACTTGTGGTCGGCCAGCGGCACGGTCTCGGTGCGGGTATCGCCGCAGGCGGTGCAGGTGAGCTGCTTCTCGCCGGTGTTCTGGCAGTCGGCGGGCTTGGTGACGGTGCCGCTGTTCCAGGTGTGGGCGGCGGACTCCTCCTTGCCGCAGATGGAGCAGGTGTGCTTGTGGTTGGAGCCGTCCACCTTGCTCCAGCTGCCGAAGCTGTGCTTGCACTCCACGGTGACGGTGGCGCCGGAGGCGGAGGCGGACACGTTCTCGGTGCCGTTCTTGGCCGAGGCGTTGCCGCTGACGGTGTAGCTGCCGAAGGGGGCGGAATCCTTCACGCGCAGGGTGAAGGTGCCCAGCTTACCGCTGGGAGTGGTGGCCGAGCCATACAGCACGGCGAAGCCGCGGGAGGGGTTGAATTCGGCAAACTGGGCGCCGGAGACGGAGTGGGAACCGCTGACCACCTCAAACACGGAGCTGTCGAACTTCAGCTGCAGGCCGTACTGGGTGACGGCACCGGAGCCGGAGACAGAGACGGTGAAAGTGACGGTGTCACCGCGGTGCAGGGTGGAGGAGGATGCGGAGACCTTCATGCTGACGGAGCCGGCGGCGTGGGCCGGTACGGTCAAAAGGTAGATGAGGCAGATGCTCAGCAGGAAAGAAAGCAGTTTTTTCATGTTCTTTTACCTCGCACAATCAGATTTTTCCGGATCAAAGGGGATAGTCCGCGGGGAAGAGGGTGTGCCAGAGGAGGTAGCTCACGTCCTCATTGGTGACGGCGCCGTCACCGGTGAAGTCGGCGTCGTTGTTGAGGGGATAGTCCGCGGGGAAGAGGGTGTGCCACAGGAGATAGCTCACGTCCTCGTTGGTGACGAGGTCGTCGTTTGTGAAGTCGCCGGGCAGCACTTTGGGGCCGAAGACGGCGGTATAGGTGACGCTTTCGGTGCAGGTGGGGGAAACGACCTTACCCCAGCCGCGGAAGATGTACTCGGGGTCGGTGCCTGCGGGCTTCTCCGGCTCGGGCGGGATGACCACCGCGTCGCCGTAGTTATATTCGGCGGAGGAGATGACGGTGCCGTCAGCATACTGGAAGATGACGGTGGCCTTGCCGACGGTGACGTCGCAGGCGGCGGTGAGGCCGCGGTAGGAGACGGTCAGCGTGTTGGTGCCGGCGGCGGAGGTATCAAAGCCGGTGACCATATCGTTGGTGACGTCCACGGTAAAGGTGCGGCCGTCAGCGCAGGTGACGGTGGCCACGGCGCCTGTCATATCCACAGCGGGTTCGTTGATGAGGTAGTTCGTCTTATTCGGTGCAGTGGTCACCGCCATGGAGACCAGACGGCTGCCTTCGTCGGTGACGGTTTCCTTTTTGGTGCAGAAGGAGCAGATGCCGGTCTTGGTGCCGTCAGCATCGGCGGTGGCGTCGTTGTTGCTGGTGTAGACATAGGTGTGGCCGTTGACGCAGGCGGGCTTCCATGTGATATTGCCGCCGTAGTTCTGCAGTTTGTCAGCCGTCCAGGTGGGATTGTCGGCGGGATAGTAGGCGGTGGTGGTCAAGAGATAAAACGCATCTTCGGAGAAGGTAGGCGCATCGCCCGTGAAGATGATAGATTCCAGGTTTGTGTATTTTCGAGGGAATGAATAGTTCGAAAGGTGGGTGATGCCATCGCCGATGATGGCGGTTTTGACCTGCTCTGAATCCGGTGTCTCCAGAGGGGCACGAGTAATTGTGCCCTTGCCGTAGACAGTCAGCGTGCCGTCAACTTCCAGATACCAGTAAACGCCGCACATACCGTTATCCAAAATCTCCTTTGCCCCGCACAGGGTGCAGACGCCGTTTTTACAGACGTGGTCGGGCAGCCATTGCACATAGCCATGGGAGTAGTTTTTGAAGTGTTCCTCGGTCCAGGTGCTGTTGCTGCAGGGATATTTGATAGTGACGGGGATGGTGACCTGATTCATTTTGGCCAGCGTATCGTCGGCAAAAGTGGGGGCATCGCCGGTAAAGGTGATGTTCAGGAGACGATAGACACTTTTAAAAAGATTGGAGCCGAGACTCTTCAGCGCCGGCGACATGACGATGGATTCCAGATTTGTGCAGCCTTCAAAAGCAGAGTCGCCAAGGACTTGCACACTCTCGCCCAGAGTGACGGACTTCAAGGCACTACATTTTTTAAAGGCGCTTTCGGAAATGACCGTCAAACCGGTGCCCATGTAGACAGACGTCAGGCCGGAGCAGCCGGAAAAGGCACCTTCGCCAATAGAGGTGATCTGATCGGGGATGACCAACTCCGTCAGGGCAGAGCAGCTGGCAAAAGCGCCGCCGGGGATGGCAGTCAGAGTAGAGCCCAGATCCAGTCGGGTCAGCTGATCGCAGCCGCTGAAGGTACCGCTGCTCAGTTCCTTCACGTGGGAGGGCAACACCAATTCGGTGATACCGGTGTTGCCAAAGTTGCTGTCACCCAGCTTCGTCAGCCCCTTGCCGATGTGGATGGAAGTGAGACTGGTGTTGCCGAAGAAGGCCTGCGTGCCCAGGGTCTGCACGCTGTCGGGCAGGATGAGCTGCTGCAGAGCGCAGTAGCGGAAGGCCGCTTCCCCGATGCTTTGCAGATTCTGCGACCAAGTGACGCGGGAGAGCTGGCTGGCTTTACCCTGGGACCAGCGGAAGGCGTGGGCGCCGATGGATACCACACTGTCTGGCAGCGTCAGACTCTGGATGGAAGCGCCCATAAATGTATAGGGCTTAATTTCCGTCACACCATTGGGGATCACCAGATCGGTGATCAGCTGACCGTTCAGGTAGAAGTCTGCACCATGATAGGCCGGTGTCCACTCGTTGGGGATCTCCACGCTGCACCAGGCCGCCAGATCGGTGAGGTGGATCTGCTGGGCTTCCAGATTGTTGCTGCCGAAGTATTCCAGCGTGGAAGGGAGATGCACGGCGGTGATTTTCATTGTGTAATTTAACGAATCGGCAAAACCATAGTTTTCCACGCGCTTCACGCCTTCGGGAATCACCAGCGTATCCATTTTATAATTGGAGAAGGTGTGAGGCTGGATGGTCTCCAGACCGGCCGACAGCTTCAGTTCGGTCAGGTTCACTTGGGAAAAGGCGTAAGACGCTACTTCTGTGACATTGTCATGCATGATCACAGAGGTCAGGTTGGATCGGCAGAACGCACCGGCGGAGATGGAGGTGACCTCCTCGGGGATCACCAGCTCGGTCACCAGCGTTTCGTTGAGGTATAGATCTGCCTTGCCGCTCAACGGGTTGCTTTCGTATGGGCTTCGGCCGCCGCTGGAACGAGCGACAAATTCAATGCCGCACCAGGCTGCCAGGTCGGTGATGAGCACGGCCTGCAGGGCATCGCAGTACTCAAAGGCCCGTTCACCGAAGCGCTTCATACTGGTCGGGACGGAAATGGCCAGCAGGTTTTCGCAACTGGAGAAGGCGTATTTGCCGACTTCCTCTACGCCTTCCAGCAGGTCTACGGCCAGCAGAGCTTCGTTACTGCTAAAGGCATAGTCGCCAATGGTTGTGGCGGCGCAGGAGACGGCCTGCAGATAGGGATAGTAATAATAAAAGGCGTATTTGCCGACATGGGTGACGCCTTCTTCCACCACCACGCCGATAATATAGTTGCGGTAGCCGTACCAGGGGGCGGCAGAGGAAGTAGCATAGTCATCCATGGCGCCGGTGCCGGAGACGGTGAGGATGCCGTCGGTGGTAAGAATCCAGTTGACGCCGCTGCCGCAGGTGCCGCTGGCAAGAGTTTGCGCTTCGCCGGGGGCATAGTCCACGGCGGCCATGGGATAGTAGCTGTGGAAGCTTGCGCTGTCATAGGCATCGGCGCGGGTGTGGTCGGGGAAATTGGCAGGGCAGCGGAGGAAGAATTCGTAGTTCTCCATGCCGGCGTCCCACGTGCTGTCCAGATTGTAGTAGAAGTTATCCAGCAGCACGATGTTCCACGCGTGGCCGATGTCGCCGGAAGTGCCGGCGATGACGCGGTTATCCACGCCGGCCATCAGCAGCATGCGGTACAGCAGCGTGGCGTAGCCGAGGCAGACGGCCTTGCCGTTGATAAGGGCGGCGTAGGCGGAGAACATGAGGGGATAATCCTCGTCGTTCATATGCTCTTCATCATAGGCCACGTTGGCGCAGATGTAGTCGTAGATGGTCTTGATCTTGGTATAGTCGTCGGTCTCGGCGGTGAAGCCGAAGGAGGCCATCACCTGCTCCAGCTTGGCCGTCAGCTCCGCTTCCTGTGCGGCGGTGGTGTAATAGTTGAGCGAATAGGTCAGGGTCAGGAAGTACTCGCCGCCGTTTTTGATGTAGTCGCCGCCGTAGGTCATCTCACTGTAGCAGCACAGGAGATAGTCGCCCTCGTTGGGTGCGCCGGTATGACCCAAGGCCGCAGAAAAGGCTCTGAGGATCTGGTCTTCCAGAGACTGCTGCGTTGCGGCACGGACATACCACTGAACAGTGATCTCGCTCTGACGCTGCAGCAGGGCGCTGTGAATAATGGCGGTGACATCTTCCGCCTTTGTGATGTAGTCGTTGATGTCCGGCAGTTCGCTGCTGTACGCCCTGACACCGGCCACACGGCCCTGTACAGAGCCGTCGCTGTAAAGCGGGTTGGTTTGGGTGCCGCAGATCTGGCCGGACTCCGGAGCAGATGTCTGCTCAGATGTCGGCGCGGCGTCCGGTTCGGCTGCGGGGGCCGTTTCGGTGACGGGGGCTGCGGTCTGGGCCGTGTCCTCCGCGGCCGCGGCAGGGCAGGGCAGCAGCGTCAGCACCATGGTCAGTGCCAGCAGCAAAGATACGATTCTTCGTTTCATCTGCAATTCCTCCTTATTTTCCGTATGTGAGGCCCGATCCCCGTGGGGGGGGAAAACGGGTATAATCCAACAAGTTTATCTTACCATATTGTGGATATAAACACAATACCGATTCGACGGTTTTCTGCCTATAATCAACTTATATGGCGGAAAGAAGGTGACGGTATGTTTGATTATGCGCCCCTTTGGGAGACCATGAAGGTCAAGGGTGTTTCCCAGTATCAGCTGCTCAAAAGCGGCATTGACAACAAGACGCTGGACTCGCTGAAAAAGAACAAGAACATCACCGTTGCCACGCTGGAAAAGCTGTGCACCATCATCGGCTGTGCGCCCAACGAAATCGTCCGGTTTTTCTGAATAGTCACCGCCGTGCGGTGGATTTTTCTTTGCCGGCGGGATGGATAAAACACCCCTTTTATATAAAAACAGCCGCGGCGGGCAAAGAGGTTACAAAAAAAGGAAAAAGCAGCGCGAAAAAATCGCGCTGCTTTTATTGTCATTCTGCCGGTTGGAGGGAGAGGATCATTTGCTCCATGATTTCCGGTTCCATGGCGGTAGAAACCCAGATATTCATGAGGTATCCGTCGTGGACCCAGCGGGCGAGACTGATGCCTTCGCTGAAGCCGAAGAGCACCTCTGTGCCGTTTACAGTGGTAAGGAAGACGTCGGCGCCATCCGTGTCCGTAGAGCCGAAAGCCACTTGCGCTGCGGATTGGCGGAAGGTCAGCTTATGGCCGTCGGTATGGCGGTAGGTCCATTCGATGCAATAGGGGGAAGTCTGCTCCCGGGACTCCGGAACGAAACCCTCCGGCACCACACCGGGGTGATACACGGTCTCTATGGCGTCGCGTGGGAGATTTGTGATGGTGTGGCTCGCGTTGCCGTCCAGAAACTCTACCACGATCCCGACCACTGCCTCGCGCAGGGGCGGCGTGCAGGCCACCAGCAGCAGTGCGGCAATGAGAATGGCGGCCACCACCAATACGCGCCGACGGGTGCGGCTCAGCAGGCGCAGAGAGCCCCGTTTTTGCTCACGGATCAGATCGTCCATCCTTTGGCAGAAGGCGGGCGAGAAGGTGTAGTCGATGGCCTCCTCCGAGGGAATGCCGGCAAATTGTGCGCCGCAGGCCTCGCGGAGTGCCTGTCGGATCTGGGATTTAGTCAGTGCCATGGTTGGTGTACCCCTCCTCTTCCAGTTTTTGCAGCAGCAGTTTTTTGCCGCGGACCAGACGCTGCTTGGCGGTGGAGACCTTGATGTCCAGCGCGGCGGCCACCTCCCGCGTGGTGAAGCCCAGCACGAAATGGTCATACAGCGCCTCGCGGTAGACCTCCGGCATGGCGGCAAAGAGCTCCAGCAGACGCTGATAGTCGCTGCCGGAGCAAACGGACCAGAAATCGGCGTCGGACATAGGGCAGGCGTCGTCCGGCGGCAGTTCCGCTTCCCGCCGGTTGAGGGCGGCGGCGCGGTTGAGCGCCGCGTTTCTGGCGGCGCGCAGCACGTAAAGGCGCACATCGGCGGGCCGCGTGATCTTGCCCACGGTGGACATATTGCGGGCAATGCCGATCAAGGCGTCCTGCACAGCGTCCTCGGCATCGTGGTAGTCCTGAAGGATCTGATAGGCCACCATCAGCATTTCCTTGCGGTGGGCCGTGCAGAGCTCTTCAAAGCGCAGTAAATTTTTCTTATCGTCGATGAGATCGGCGCAGAGCATGGGAATCATGGACGGCATCTCGCTTTCTCGTATACTATAAAAACAGCCGCGGCGGGCAAAGTGGTTACAAAAGGATGATAACATATCCGCGAAAGGATTTCCACAGGCGGATGGCGGGGCGAGGGCGCGAAAAGAGCACCCCGCGGGGTGCCCTTTTTATTCGTCTGATTCGTTCTGCGGCAGCAGCAGGGCCAGCTCGCGCAGCTCCTTGCGGGAGGAGACGCCCAGCTTGCCGTAGAGATTGCGGCTGTGGTATTTCAGCGTGTTCTGGGTGATGTGCAGCTCCTCCAGAATCTGGGCGGTGGAGCGGCCCTGCACATAGAGTTCGTACACCGTGCGCTCGGCCGGCGTCAGGTCGGGAAGATGGCGGCGCAGATAGTCGCAGCGCTGCTGCTGTTGGGCGTCCGCGGCGCCGACGGCCGGCGGGGACGGGGGCTGCGCTGCCGCGGCGGGGGCGGCGGGGAAGTGCTGCAGCATGAAGTACAGCGACAGCAAAAACAGCTCACTGATGATATACGACACGCTCAACAGCTCAAAATCGGTGTGCACCAGCTGCTCCACCAGCCAGACCACGATATTGACGGTCAGTGCCATGAAGAGGAGCGCGGCGTGGGTGGGGGACACGGTGGTCTTTTTCCATCGGGCGTACAGGAGCGTGGCCAGCGTGGCGGCGAAATAGCCCGCCAGATAGAACAGGTACAGCGGATGCCATGGGCCGTACTCCTTGCGCAGCACCGTGATGCCGCCCACGGTGGCAATATCCACATGGGCGTAATAGATATCCAGATAGCCGGGGCTGGCCGTCACCAGAAAGACCAGCAGCGCCAGCACCAGAAGTCCCGCAGCCAGACCGCGCCTGCGGCGCAGGCCGCACACGTTCATCACGATCATCAGCAGCGACAGGGGCAGCAGCGCCGAGCCCAGATAGGAAAGGCGGTTGGCATTGAGGGCCTGGGGCAGCGTCTGGGACACGGCCAGCAGCAGATAGCCGGTGTTGACCACGCACACCGCCGAGAGCATCAGGATGAACCACGGATCTCTGGGGCGGATGAGGACGCAGTAGCACACCAGCAGCACCGCGGACATGACGGCGGAGGACACATACAGCATGACGGCGCCGGCAGCCTTATCCCCGATGGGGCCGCAGCCGCACAGCAGCACGGCGCACAGCAGCGCGAAGGCGGTGAGCATTCCTTTTTTCACCGGCGGCATCCCCTTTCCGTGGTCAATTTCTCCCGTCCCACCCCGATCCCCACCCCTGCACAGGCATTTCCCACCCCAAATTTCGGCTGCGGGGTGAGGACAAAGGGGAAAAAAGGGGGTACAATCAAAGAGCAAAGCGGGAGTTTGCTTACACGCCATCATATCACACCCTGTCCTGTCCGTCAAGGAAAGGCGGGGATGAAAGGCGGCGCGTGGCAAATTCGCGGCGCTGTGGGGGCGTACTCTTCCGGCAGAGGGGGCGCGCCCGCAAGGATCCGTGACAGGTTTCGCGGCTCCGCTCCCATCCTTTGGCGGTGTGCAGCGTGGAAGCGCACGGCTGAGGAAACAACATGCATACTGGAAAAAGACCGGCTGTGGCGCCGGCCTTTTTTCATTTATGGGGCGGCGCGGGGGATTTGCTCTTGTGTCGGACTTTGCGCGGTGGTATACTGGAAAAAACCAAAAAAGGGAGGACGCACCATGATCCATCAGCGCATTGATCTGCCTACCGAGGGCGCCTATCTGGAGACCTATTTCCTCGACTACTCCGACCGGCTGAAAAACAGCGCCAGCCGGCCCGTCATCCTCATCTGCCCCGGCGGCGGCTACGGCTACACCACCGACCGCGAGGCCGAGCCCATTGCGCTGGCCTTCGCCGCTCGCGGCTATCACGCCGCCGTGCTGCGCTATCCCTGCGCCCCCACCCGCTATCCCGCGGCGCTGGTGAGCCTGGGTCAGGCGGTGCTGTGGATCCGCGCGCACGCCGAAGAGCTGCATGTGGACGCGCAGAAGCTGTGCGTGGCCGGTTTCTCCGCCGGCGGCCATCTGGCGGCCAGCCTTGGCGTGTTCTGGCACCGGGACTTCCTCTGTGAGCTTTTGAACTGCGCGGCGGAGGACATCCGGCCTCAGGCGCTGCTGCTGGGCTATCCTGTCATCACCGACGGCGACAAGGGCGATTACTACACCCTGCGCAACCTGCTGGGCAAGGAGGCCACGGCGGAGGAAGTGGCCTTCCAGTGTCTGGAGACGCAGGTGACGGACCAGACGCCCCCCACCTTCCTGTGGAGCACCGACACCGACGAGCTGGTGCCCATCCGCAACAGCATCGTCTTTTCCGCGGCGCTGTGCCAGGCGGGCGTGTCGCAGGAGGTACACATCTACTCCGTGGGCGAGCACGGCTTAGGCCTTGCCAACGGCGTCACCGAGGACACGCTGCCGGGCAAGGCCCGGGTCAACGACGACTGCACCGGTTGGGTGGACATGGCCGAGCGGTGGCTCCACCGGCTGTTTGGCTGAGAAGAGCAACGATACGAAAAAACACCACCCCGCGGGGTGGTGTTTTTTTGCGGCAGGGCCACGGGAAGGGCGATACCTATCTCTTTTTGTATACAACCAGCTCGGGGTTTGCACCGCCTTTTTCATAAGTGCAGACCAGCAAAAATTCCATATTGGCGGCGATGCCAAAGCAGCGCTCACCGCCAAATTCGCATTCCAGCTGGTTTCCAAGATAGGTTGCGTTGTCATCCAGGAATTTTACGGTTTGACCGTTTGGAAGGCGGTATTCCAGGTTGATGTATCCGCCCACAAGTGCATTAAGCGTTTCCACCCGCGGCATTCCTTCGATATGCAGCTCATTGAACTCGCGGATGAGCTGCTGCTTGAATTCTTCAAACTTTTCCGCGCCGGCGAGGTATTGATACCGTCTCCAATAATCGAGTTTGGGGAGCAGATCCTTCATATACGCGCGGGCCTGTTCGGCTGAAAAGTGCTCACTCACCATGTTTTTCACGCAGACTTCGATCAACTCATCCATATCATGATACATATACTCGCCGTCAGCATAGCACCATTTGCAGTATTCTTCGTTAAAGAAGCCGTCTGCTTCACGGCTTGTATTGGAATCTTCCAGCGGCATACCGCAGCATTGGCAGATCAGCTGTCTTGGCGAGCCGAGAAGCGTGTTGATCGAAACATCAAACAGCTTTGACAGCAGCTTTAAGGTTTCGATATTCGGCGTGGTTTCGCCGGTTTCCCAGCGGGAAACCGCCTGACGGGTTACAAATACTTTTTCGGCAAGTTCGTCCTGCGACATGCCTTTTTTGGTTCTGAGTGCAAGGATTATATCTTTGGTATCCATCTGTTTATCACCTCATACCGATTATACTGCGAAGACCGCAGTTTGAAAAGCAACTTGCTGTTGCTGTGGGTCAGATAAATATCGGGAAAGAAAGGCTGCCGCACCGCGTCCACCACGCCCCGCAGAAAAGAAAGACGGCCCAACGGCCGCCTTTCTTTTGTGTCATTTTTCCGTCTTCTGTTCTGTTTTCTTCGGTGCCGTCAGCGCCGCGGGGGCGAGTTTGATGTGCTGTGCCATAGTCATATCTCCTTTATACGGGTGTTCCGGTTGCGTGCCATGTGGGGGAAAAGTTCTTCCCCTTCAGTTTAGTCCGCGGTGGGTGGTGCGTCAAGGATTTTCCGCCGCGGCGGACGGTGTTTCGTCCGGGACGCTGCGGCCCAGACGGCGCAGGTTCTCCACCGACTGCGCCAGCGGCAGGATCTTCACGCCCAGCAGCTCCTCGTACAGGCGGGGCAGGCGTGCCTGCTCATCGCCGTGGGCGATGGAGTAGCAGGCCTTATAGCGGCTGGGGGACAGGCCCACCAGCTTTTTGAAGGTGCGGTCAAAGTGGATGGCGGTGGTGAAGCCCACATGGCGGCCGATGACGCCGATGGGCACATCGTGGTAGTACAGCTGGAAGGTGGCCTGCCGGATGCGCACATGGTTGAGATAGGCAAGGATGGTGAGGCCCGTATCCTGTTTGAACACGGTGCACAGGTACTTTTTGCTGTATTCCAGCGCCGCGGACAGCTCATCAAGGGAGAAGGGCTCGGCAAAATTGCGTTCCACATAGGCGATGATGCGCTGCACCAGCGGGGAGTAGTCCTCCGTCTCCACGAAGCTGGACACCTGCTCGCCGGCCATGCGCGGCTCCAGATAGAGGGACATGACCATGGCGTGGAGGATATGGTCCATATGGGAAAACTGATCAGGT
>SVMH01000006.1 GCA_015067525.1 Oscillospiraceae bacterium
CGTTCCGGCAAAAAGAGAAAGTGCTGAAAACCCTTGTAAATAAAGGATAATCAGGACTTTGTAAACAAAAAAGTCACCTCGAAATGAGATGACTTCTTTGTATCAACGACAGTTGATTATTATGGTGCGCGAGGCGGGACTTGAACCCGCACGCCCGTAATGAGCACTAGAACCTGAATCTAGCGAGTCTGCCAATTCCACCACTCGCGCGCGTCTATTCAATTCATTTTGAGGAATGGTGCGAGTGATGGGACTTGAACCCACACGTCCTGTCGAACACAAGCACCTCAAGCTTGCCTGTCTGCCGATTCCAGCACACTCGCATGAGTTCCTCAAAATCGAATGCTTGCTTATTATACCATGTCGCCGCCGTTTGTCAAGGGGGCAGATGAAGTTTTTTCTCCCCCCGCAGCCTTCGCCGCAGGGAGAGAGGAATTGTCATTTCACCTGCTTTGTGGTATACTTTTTACAGTTGCGAGAGCACCTGACCGATGGGTGCATCGATCACCAGCTTCGCCCCGGCGTCGGCGCTGGTCTCCCCCTTGTTGATGACCACAAGATGCTTGCCCCGGAAATAGCGCACCAGGCCCGCCGCCGGATACACCACCAGCGATGTACCGCCGATGATGAGCATGTCCGCCTGACGGATATGGTGGATGGCCCGGGCGATGGTCTCCTCGTTGAGGCCCTCTTCATAGAGCACCACGTCGGGTTTGATGGTGCCGCCGCAGCTGCAGCGGGGCACGCCGCGGCTCTCCACAATGCGCTCGATGCCGTAGAAGGCACCGCAGCGCTGGCAGTAGTTGCGCCAGGCGCTGCCATGGAGCTCCAGCACCTCGCGGCTGCCGGCCTTCTGGTGGAGGTTATCGATGTTCTGGGTAATGACCGCTTTCAGCTTTCCCTGCTTCTCCAACTCCGCCAGCTTCAAATGAGCGGCGTTGGGCTGGGCGTCAGGGGCCAGCATTTTGGCGCGGTAGAAGTCGTAGAATTCCTCGGTGTGGGAAACGTAGAAGCTGTGGCTGAGCATGGTCTCCGGCGGATAGGCAAAGCGCTGGCTGTAAAGCCCGTCCACGCTGCGGTAGTCCTTGATGCCCGACTCGGTGCTGACACCGGCCCCGCCGAAAAAGATGATATATTGGCTCTCATCCACCATCTCTCTGAGCTTCGCGATTTTCTCTTCCATCGTCAGTTCCTCCATTCTTGATTTGATAAGGAGTATTGCTATGAACATTCAGATCTTCGGACTGCGCAAGTCCTTCGACACCAAAAAAGCCGAGCGCTGGTTCAAGGAGCGGCGCATCAAGTACCAGTACATCGATCTGGAGAGCAAGGGCCTGTCCGCCGGCGAATATCGCAGCGTCAAGGCCGCCGTGGGCTACGACGCCCTGGTGAACAAGAACTGCCGCGCCTACGAAGAGCTGTTCATGGCCTACATCACGCCCCAGGCCGCGGAGGAAAAGCTCCTCATGTACGGCGAGCTTTTCAACGCGCCCATCGTCCGCAACGGCAGGCAGGCCACCGTGGGCTACTGCCCCGAAGTGTGGGAAACGTGGGAATAATGTTTCAAAATGCTTCAGTTCCGCAAGAGAACTGAAGCATTTTTCTTTTACACGTAAGAGTTTTCCACCCGCACAACGGCGAAGTAAGTACCTTCCATCTGCCGCACCTTCTGCTTGATCTCCTCTTCGAGCTGACTGTTGGTCTTTGTCCCGCCAAAGGGCACCACCGCGTCAAAGATCAGGTTGGTGTGGGTGGGACCCATCACCATGCGGAAATCGTGAATGGTGGCATGCTCGTCCACCTCTTTGACCAGCAGCGCCATCTTCTGCCGCAGCTCGGTGGTCAGGGCATCGTCGGTGACGATGGGGTCCATATGGATCACCGCCTCGCAGTCCAGCTGCTGACGCAGCTCCATCTCGATGCCATCGATCATATCGTGCAGCTCCAGAATGTCACCGGAGGCGGGCACCTCGGCGTGGAGGGAGATCATCACACGGCCCGGGCCGTAGTCATGCACCACCAGATCGTGGATGCCGCAGACCTCGTCATGGGCCATGACCAGCTCTTCAATGCGCCGCACGAATTCCTCCTCCGGCGCCTGACCCAGCAAGGGTCCCACCGTCTCCATGGCGGCGCGGCAGGCGGAATACAGGATAAAGAGCGCCACCAGCATACCCACCCAGCCGTCGATCATCAGGCCGGAGAACTTGCCCACCACCATGGCCACCAGCACAGCGGCGGTGGAGATGGTGTCGGACAAACTGTCGATACCCGTGGCCACCATGGCAGAGGAATTGATCTTCTTGCCGATGCGGCGGTTATAGATGCTCATATAGAGCTTCACCGCGATGGAGGCCAGCAAAATCACCACCGCCACCGGGCTGAACTCCACCGCTTCGGGATGGAGGATCTTCTGGAAAGAGGACTTGGCCAGCTCCACGCCCATCAGCAGAATGAGGGCCGAAACGGCAAGGCCGGAGATGTACTCAATACGGCCGTGGCCGAAGGGATGCTCCGGATCCGGCTTGCGGCCCGCCAGACGGAAGCCCAGCAGCGTCACCACCGAGGAACCGGCGTCGGACAGGTTGTTGAAGGCGTCCGCCGTAACGGCGATGGAGCCGCTGAGAGTACCGGCAAAGAACTTGCCGGCGAACAGCAGCACGTTCAGGGCAATGCCCACGATGCCGCACAGCTGGCCGTAGGCGCGGCGCACCGCACCGTCGGCCGTATTTTCATAGTTCGGGATCAGCCATCTGGCCAGCAATCCGATCATGTCACTTCTCCTTTTCGGGAAAACATATTCTTGGTCAGCCACTTTTTACTCAGTCCGTGGCACAGCGGGATCATATACAGCAGCACCATATAGGGGATGGCGGAGGGCCCTGCGTCCAGCATCTGCAGCGGCACGCTGCCGGCGATGTTCCAGGGGATCAGCGCCGCCATGACGATGCCGCTGTTCTCCACGTCCAGCGCCAGCTCCTCGTTGCCGTGGCCGCGGCGCTCATACACATGGCGCAGCAGAGGATACGCCATCATAATAATGATACTCTGGTTGCAGAAAATCATGCCTGCCACCAGACTCACCAGCACCGTGGCGGGAAACAGCCCCCACTTGACGGCCAGCTTCTCCACCACGCCCTTCAGTCCGTCCAGCACGCCGAGGCCCGACAGGAGGCCGGCGAACAGGCCCGTGGCCATCACGGCGAAGGAGGTGCCCATCATGTTCAGCACACCGCCGCCGGAGAGGATGGCCGTCAGCTCGGCGCTTTGGGGCGTATAGCCCATCACCGCGGCGTACAGCGTGTCCCACGCCGGCATGCCCTGTACCAGTACCGACACCGCAAAAGCTGCCGCGCAGCTGACAATCAGCGTGGTGGAGATGGATACCTTCACCATAGGCAGCACCAGCATCAAAAGAGCCGGCACCACCGTCCACAGCGACAGGCTGAAGCTCTCGGTCAGCGTGTTCAGCAGGCTGTCCTCCACGCTCTGAATGGGGTTGGCGGCCGACAGCGCCGCGTAAATGGCGATGCTTACCAGCATAGGCAGCCATCCCGTGCGGTGCATATTGCGGATGTTGTCGTACTGCTTCGTCTCCGTCACTGCCGCCACCAGCAAGCCGCTGGAGGAGGCCGGCGAACACCGGTCACCGAAATAGGCGCCGGAGAGCACCGCGCCGGCGGTGATGGCCGTGTCCACGCCGCCGCTGCGGGCAAGGGCCATCAGAATGATACCCACCGTGCCCGTCACGCCGAAGGACGTACCCAGCGCGTAAGACAAAAGACATGTCAGCAGAAAGGCCACCAGAATGAAAATGCCGGGCCGGATGATCTGGATGCCGTAATAGATGAAGAAAGTGATGGTGCCGCTGCTGCGCCACAGCGCCGTGATGGCGCCGATAAACACAAAGATCAGCAGCAGAGGGACCAGCTTGCGCCCCTCGCTCCACATCATGCGCCACAGCGCCGCCATTTTGTGGCCCCGCTTCAGACCAATGACGGAAAAGAGGGCGATGCCCAGCAGCAGGGCAAAGAATGTATCCACGCCCGCGATCATGCAGGCGATCATGGCCGCGATAAACACGGCCGCCGAGATCACAACGCTCATTTGCCGCGGATCTCCAGCGTCATCTGGCAGCAAAGGCGGTCCAGATCCTCGTCAGTGGCGGCGTTGAGACGCAGCCGGCCGCCGCATTCGCCGCAGATGAGATCCACCGTGCCGCGGCCCACCTGCATGGAGTATATCTTACTGCCGCAGCTGCAGCCGATGCCGCCGCGCGCGGCGATGTCCTTCAGCTCCGAAAGCACCTCGTACATAATGACGTTGTCGGTGAAGGCCCCGTCGCTCTCCGCCTTGTCCTTTTCCAGACGCAGCGCCAGATTTTCCATGGCGCTCAGCACATCCTGCTCCTCGCCGATGTAGCAGCAAAGCTGCCGTGTTTTCGGGCAGGCCAAACCGATGCCGCGGCCCTCCATCAGACTCTCGGCGCTGCACTCGGCCTGATGGCTCTCGCCGCACACGCCGCAGGGCACCACCAGGCGGAACTTCACGCCGTCGGTCTCCACCTGCAGGGCGGATTTTTCACATTCACACTCCATCCGCGCCGCAGCGGCGGACAGGGCAAAGCGGCTGCGCTGGTGCACCTGCGCCTTGCCGCACTTGGGGCAAATATAGCCAAAGCTGCGCAATGTTTCCATTGTTGTCTCCTCCTCGTAGCTCAGACATTCATACTAAGACAGTTTATTATACTACCTTCTTCCCCCTTTTTCCAGTCCTGTCTCCATTTTCCTTTTCCATCTTGCAATCCTCCGCCGTTCTTTTTATAATGAGGGCAATTCCCACGCAAAGGACGTGCTCCGCCATGAATACTTCCCCCCGGCTGCGCGCCCTGCGCGCCGCCTTTCCTCACACTGTCCCCGTGCTAACGGGCTATCTGGTGCTGGGCATCGCTTACGGTCTTTTGATGCAGACAAAAGGCTACGGCCCGCTGTGGTCCGGCCTCATGAGCGCCATCGCCTTTGGCGGCAGTATGCAGTATGCCGCCATCGCCCTGCTGACCACTGTGTTTGACCCGCTGCAGGCTTTTCTGCTCAGCCTGATGGTCAACGCCCGTCACCTCTTTTACGGTGTGTCCATGCTGCAAAAATACGCAGGTCTCGGCGCGCTGCGCCCTTTCCTCATCTACTGGCTCACCGATGAGACCTTCTCGGTCCTGTGCACCGTGAAGGTGCCCGAGGGCGTGGAGCGCGGTCCTTTCTACTTCTGGGTCTCCTTCCTGGACTACTGCTACTGGGTGGGCGGCACGCTCATCGGCGGCCTGTTTGGCAGTCTTCTTACCTTCAACACCACCGGTATGGACTTCGCCCTCACCGCCCTTTTCGTGGTGCTGTTCATCGAGCAGCTCAAGGGCCGCCAGCAGCGGATCTCCGGCGTTATCGGTCTCGTGTGTACTGTCATCGCTCTGGCTGTGTTCGGCGCGGATAGGATGGTCATCGCCGCCATGGTGCTGATCCTCGTCTGCCTGCTGGCGGGAAGGAGGAAGTTATGTACCTGACTCCTCTGCAGACCCTTGTGATGATTTTGGCCATCGCCCTGGGCACAGCGCTGACCCGCTTCCTCCCCTTCCTCCTCTTCCCCCAGGATAAGGAGCCGCCCCGCTTCATCCGCGATTTGACCCGTCTGCTGCCCCCTGCCGTCATGGGCCTTCTGGTGGTCTACTGCCTCAAGGGCGTCACCCTCACCGCCGCGCCCTACGGCATTCCGGAGCTGATCGGCGTAGCTGTCACCGCCGCGCTCCACCTGTGGCGGCGCAATACGCTTCTCTCCATCGCCGCCGGCACGGTGGTGTATATGGTATTGGTACAGCTCATCTTTGTGTAAGAAAGGCGCCACTTATGAAGATCCGCACATCTTTACGGCAGTTTTGGTTCTGCCCCGTTCTAATCTACACACTCATTTGTACCCCCGCAATTATGTGGTTTCTGAGGGCATCCAACCAGCATCGCGCGGTCTGCGCCATCGTCCTGTTCCTTGCAGGATTTCTCAGTACCGCAACCGTTCTCTTCCTGCTGCTCCGCTCCTACTATCTGGTGGATAAAGATGGCATTACCCACTGCTCTTATCAGGGGAATATCCGTCTGTATTGGGACGAATTTCGCTATATCGGCGTAACAGAGCGGGACAATCAGCAGTGGTTTTTCTGCTCTGTGGACGACCGGGAAACATACCGAACAGCAGCTCCCAGATGGCAGTGCGGCACCGGCTTCTCCTTCCGATACGATCTCCTCTCCGCCCATGAGCAGGAGGAGCTGCTATATCTATGCGGCGGCTTCCGCGATCTGCCGCAGGAAGAGCAGCCGCCTCACCCGCTGCGCACACTGGTTCTGCGCCCATCAGCTGATCTCGTTTCCTTCTTGTCCGCCATTGTCCCGCTTCTTTTTGCAGGTCTCATCATTTTCGTACTTCTCCCGGCCGATCGCCCCATCCGGGACACGCTCCCCACATTTGCAGGCATTGCCATTATCTCAGAGCTTCTCCTGATCCCCCTTTGGAACTCTGTGCGCAAACCGTATTTCACGATCCAGCAGGACAGCATCTCCATCTATCGTGCCGACGGCTCTTCCTGCATCCGTTGGGACGACTGCCGCTTCATCGGGATCCTCAATTTTCCCGAGGGGAGAGCACCTGCCGCACACTACGTTTTTTCTCCCACGTCGCGCCCCAACATCCCTGATGCGCTTCCCGGCACCCCTTTCTGGCCTTATCGCGGCACAGTGTCGATCCCGTTGGGGTACCTTGACAGTGAATCCACTACGTATCTCATGTCCCTCTGCGGCGGTGAGCGCGATATTCCTCCCGATCCCCCCAATGACTGAGATCCCCTCACCGCCCGCATTTTTGCGGGCGGTTTTTTCATCCCTTTTCATATTTTCCCACCCTCTGCACACACTAAAGGCAAATCGCGCACGAGGTGAAATGTATGCAATCCAAACGACTGGGCCGCCAGACGGTGCGGCTGAGCCGCCCGCCCAGTGTGGTGTCCTTTGCCGCTATCGGCAGCCGCCAGGAGGCCAAGGGGCCGCTGGCCGCCTACTTTGATGAGCTGTCCCCCGACTCCTTCTTCGGTGCCAAGACCTGGGAGCAGGGCGAAAGTGCTATGCAGAGCCGCGCGCTGCAGCGTGCCCTGCAAAAAGGCGGCCTGAAACCGGCAGATCTGGACTATATCCTGGCCGGCGACCTTTTGAACCAGTGCATCGGCACATCCTTTGGTCTGCGGGATTTCCAGATCCCCTTTTTCGGCCTGTACGGTGCCTGCTCCACCATGGGCGAGAGCATCGCTCTGGCGAGTCTCCTCATTGACGGCGGCTTTGCCCGCATTGCCGGCGCCATGACCTCCTCCCATTACTGCACCGCCGAGCGGCAGTACCGCATGCCGGTTCCCTACGGCAGCCAGCGCACCCCTACTGCCCAGTGGACCGCCACCGCTTCGGGGTGCTGCATTTTAGGCGCGCAGGGTGACGGCCCCTATGTCACCCACGTCACCTGCGGACGCATCGTGGACAAGGGCATCACCGACGCCAACAACATGGGCGCTGCCATGGCGCCCGCCGCCTATGATACCCTTGCCGCCCACTTCCGGGAGACGGGCCGACAGCCCCGCGACTACGACCTGATCCTCACCGGCGACCTGGGCGCGCTGGGACGGGAGATCGTGGTTGACTTCTTCTCCCGCGACGGCATCGACATGCGCCATAATTACAACGATTGCGGCCTCATGCTCTACGACCTGAAAAAACAAGACATGCACGCCGGCGCCTCCGGCTGCGGCTGCTCGGCGGCGGTACTCAACGGCTATCTCCTGCGGCAGATGCGGCAGAAGAAGCTCAGCCGCATCCTCTTTGCCCCCACGGGGGCACTCCTCTCCCCCACCTCTTCCTTTCAGGGGGAGAGCATCCCGTCCATCTGCCACGCGGTGGTATTTTCCAACGAGAAGGAAGGATCAAACTGAATGGATTATATCAACGCCTTTCTCTGCGGCGGCTTGTTGTGCGCCGTGGGACAGATCATCATTGACAAGACCAAGCTGACCCCCGCCCGCATTCTGGTGGGCTATGTGGTCTCCGGCGTCTTCCTGCAGGCCATCGGGGTCTATCAGTATCTGGTGGACTGGGGCGGCGCCGGCGCCACCGTACCGCTGACCGGTTTTGGCTACACGCTGGCAAAAGGCGTGCAAAAGGCCGTGGCGGAAAAGGGACTTCTCGGCGCCCTGACCGGCGGACTCACCGCCACCGCCGGCGGCATCACCGCCGCTATGCTCTTTGCACTCATCGCGGCGCTGATCTTCAAGCCCGGGGACAAGCGATAAAAAAACAGAGCGGGAACCCGCTCTGTTTTTATCATTGACAAATACCCCCAAGGGGTATATAATGTCCCCAGGAAATATACCCCCAGGAGGTATTACTATGGAACAGTGCTGCCACTGCCAGAAAACGAAAGAACGCACGGAAGAAGAGCGCCGCGCCCTCATCAACCGCCTCAGCCGCATCGAAGGACAGGTGCGCGGACTCAAGGACATGCTGCAGCGCGACGCCTACTGCCCCGATATTCTGGTGCAGGTGTCCGCCGTCACCTCAGCCCTCAACAGCTTCAGCAAGGAGCTTCTCAGCAGCCACATCCGCACCTGCGTGGCCGACGGCGTCCGCCATGGCGACGAGGACGTGATCGACGAGCTGGTGTGCGTGCTGCAGAAAATGATGAAATAAGGAGGCCGCCTATGAAACAAACCTTTCAGGTAACCGGCATGACCTGCTCGGCCTGCTCGGCCCATGTGGAAAAAGCTGTGGGCAAGGTAGCGGGCGTGGAGAGCTGCCCCGTCAATCTGATGCTGGGCAGCATGGTGGTGACCTATGATGAGAACACCGCCAACGCAGACCAGATCATCGCCGCCGTGGTGGGCGCCGGTTACGGCGCCCAGCGGGCAGAAGAAACGGGCCGCGGCAAGGTAAATGCCGCCCACGACGAAGCGCTCGCCAAAATGCACCGCCGTCTGGTGTGGTCCATCGTATGCCTTGTCCCCCTCTTCTACCTCGCCATGGGCCACATGATGGGCCTGCCGGTGCCCCATTGGTTCTTCGCCTCGGAAACCGGCCTGTGGGCCTATGCGCTCATCCAAATCGCGCTGCTGATCCCCATCGTCATCCTCAACCGCGCCTACTTCACCGTGGGCTTCTCCCGCCTTTTCAAGGGTGCGCCCAACATGGACACGCTGGTGGCGCTGGGCGCGGCGGCCGGCATCGTATACAGTCTCATTACCCTCATCGCCGGCGTGGCCGACTACCACATGCCGGAGTTCTATTTTGAATCCGCCGGCATGATCCTCACGCTGGTGACGGTGGGCAAATTCATGGAGGAGCGCTCCAAGGGTAAGACCACCGGCGCCATCTCCGCCCTGCTGGCGCTGGCGCCCGACAGCGCCGTGGTGCGCCGCGACGACAAGGAAGTCACCGTGGGCGTGGAAGAGATCGCCGTGGGCGACACGGTCATCGTCCGCCAGGGCGGTAAGATCCCGGTGGACGGCACCGTCACCGCCGGACACGGCGCGGTGGATGAATCCGCCCTCACCGGCGAAAGTCTGCCGGTGGAGAAAACGGTGGGCGACACCGTAGCCTCCGCCACCATCTGCCGCTCGGGTTATCTGGAGCTGGAAGCTAAGCGCGTGGGCAGTGACACCACCCTGGCCCAAATCGTCCGTTTGATGGAAGAGGCCGCCTCCTCCAAGGCACCCATCTCCCGCCTTGCCGACAAGATCAGCGGTATTTTCGTGCCCACCGTCATCACCATCGCCGTGGTGTCGGCGCTGCTGTGGTACTTTGTGGGCCATATGTCCCTCCACTTCTGCCTGTCCATCGGCATCGCCGTGCTGGTGATCTCCTGTCCCTGCGCGCTGGGTCTGGCTACTCCTGTGGCCATCATGGTAGGCACCGGTAAGGCCGCCGAATACGGCATTCTCATCAAGTCCGCCGAAGCGCTGGAAACGCTGCACAAGGTAGACACGGTGGTGCTGGACAAGACCGGTACCGTCACCGAGGGCCGTCCCCGCCTGACCGATCTGCTGTGTCTAGGCGACACCACGGAGGAAGAACTCCTGTGCCTGGCCGCCTCGGTGGAAAAGCTGTCCGAGCATCCCCTGGCCCACGCCATCACGCAGGCCGCCGAAGCGCGCAATATCCCCCTGTGCCCCGTCACCGATTTTACCGCCATCCCCGGCGGCGGTGTGGAAGCCACGTTGGACGGCAAGACCATCCACGCCGGCAACGCACGCTTGATGGAGCGCTGCGGCATCGACGTAGCTTCCCTTGCCGGTCACGCCGCCGCGCTGGCGGAGAACGGCAAAACGCCCCTCTTCTTCGCAGACGGTGAGGAGCTGCTGGGCGTCATCGCCGTGGCCGACACCGTCAAGCCCGACAGCGCCAATGCCATCGCGCAGTTGAAGGCCATGGGTAAGCGGATGGTGCTCCTGACCGGTGACAATCAGCGCACCGCCGATGCCATCGCCGCCGAGCTGGGCATCGATCAGGTCATCGCCCAGGTGCTGCCCGCCGACAAGGCCGAAAAGGTAGCGGCGCTGCGCCACGAAGGCCGCACCGTGGCCATGGTGGGCGACGGCATCAACGATGCGCCCGCCCTCGCCACCGCCGATGTGGGCATCGCCATCGGCGCCGGCACGGACGTGGCTATTGAGTCGGCCGACGTGGTACTGATGAAGAGCACGCTGCAGGATCTCTCCGCCGCCATCGCTCTCTCCGCCGCCGTAATCCGCAATATCCGCCAGAATCTCTTCTGGGCCTTTTTCTATAATTCCATCGGTATCCCCGTGGCCGCCGGTATTCTCTACCCCGCCTTTCAGATCACGCTCAACCCCATGATCGCCGCCGCGGCCATGAGCCTGAGCAGCGTGTGCGTTGTGTCCAACGCATTGCGCCTGCGCCGCTGGAAGCATGTGGGCCGCACCGAGGTACCCGCCGCCCCCGTTGCCGAAATCACCGAGATCCAAGAAGTAATCGAAACCAAGGAGGAAACCGCTATGACAAAAACCATGAAAATCGAAGGCATGATGTGCACCCACTGCTCCGGCCGCGTGGAGAAGGTCCTCAACGCCCTGGAAGGCGTCACCGCCACGGTGGACCTGCAGGCCGGCACCGCCGCCGTCACCTGTGAGGCAACCGTCACCGACGAGCTGCTGCGCAAGACGGTGGAAGACGCCGGTTACGATGTGGTAAGCATCGACTGAGACCTAAAAAGCAAGCCCATTCCCGTCGGAATGGGCTTGCTTTTTTGTTCGATTTGTCGTATCATCATTCCACAACCCCATATCTGCCACCGGGCAGGAATGCATGCGGCATTCGTTTACGCGTCGTTAGGTCTTTGAAGATGCGTATACGGATGCTTCTTTTTTTCGGAGGCCCTATGAAAAAGCTTCTCTCCTACTTTTCCAAAACCGAACAGGTGCTGTGGTGCACCTCGGCGGCGCTGATTGTGCTGTCCTTCCTCCTCTTCGGCCGGAACGATCTTCTCACGCTGTGCGCCTCGCTGATCGGCGTCACGTCCCTCCTCTTCAACGCCAAGGGCAACCCCGTGGGACAACTGCTGATGGTGATCTTCAGCCTGCTCTACGGCGTCATCTCCTGGCAGCGCGCCTATTACGGCGAGATGTTCACCTATCTGGGCATGACCATGCCCATGGCCCTCTTCGCCCTGATCTCGTGGCTGCGCAATCCCTTCCGCGGCAACCGCTCCGAGGTGACGGTCAACCGTCTGGCGCGGTGGGAATGGCTGGTGCTTCCGGTGCTCACCGCCGCCGTCACCGCCGTGTTCTATTTCATTCTGGCCTATTTTCACACGGCCTACCTGCCTTTGAGCACCTTTTCCGTCACCACCAGCTTTCTGGCGGTGTATCTCACCTTCCGCCGCAGCCCGTGGTTCGCGCTGGCCTACGCCGCCAACGACGTGGTGCTCATCGCGCTGTGGGCGCTGGCCGCCGCGCAGCAGCGCTCGTTTTTGTGCGTGGTGGTGTGCTTTGCCGCCTTTCTGGCCGGCGACCTGTACGGCTTCATCAGCTGGCGGCGCATGGCCCGCCGGCAGGCCGAGCTCCGATAAAAACCAAAGAAAACCGCTGCGGGCATCCGCTGCGGTTTTCCTTTGTCATACTGTACGGAAACGTTCCTTTTTCCCGGGGGATTTTTTGACAGTATTTCCCTCAACTCTTCTTGACATTAGCACGCTAAAGTGTTATCATGGCAAACACAGGGCATTCTGCCCTGTATAGAGAGATCATCAGGGAGGAAAATCATATGTTAACGATCCTTACCAACCCCACCATCGTGTCTGTTATCGTCATGGTGGTCCTGTGCCTTTTGAAAGTCAATGTGTTCCTGTCCGTGCTGCTCAGCGCCCTGCTGTGCGCCGTTCTGGGCGGCGCCACGCCGGTAGAAGGTCTGGAAGTGTTCTACTCCAACATGGGCAACGACAACAAGATGGTACTGTTCCTGCTGCTGCTGGGCGTTCTGGCTGTTACCATGGAGAAAAACGGTGTGGGTGACGCACTGGCGCCCCGCATCGCCAAGCTGATCGGCAAGAAGATCTGGCTGTTCCCCATTGCCCTGACGGTGCTTGCCATCATTGCCGAGACCTTCGTGCTGGTGGGCGTGTCCTTCCTGCTGGTGGTCATTCCTCCCCTGCTGAAGCTCCTGACCGACTATAAGGTAGACCGTCGTCTGCTGGTGGTCACCACCTGCTGCGGTCTGCAGATCGGTTACTGCTGCTGCCCCGTGGGTTACGGTCTTGCCTTCATGGGCATCGTGCAGAATGCTCTGGCCGAGAACGGTCTGAACGTCACCATCGACCAGATCTGGAAAGCCAACATCGTCATCGCCATCGCGCTGCTGATCTCCATCGTTTCGGCTATGTTCGTCTACAAGTCCCGCGATTATCAGAGCACCGAGCAGCTGGCTGAGGCCGAAAAGGCCGCCGCCACTACCGAGCTGCCCCCCATCACTTTCGCCCACATCGCCTGTCTGCTGGCCGGCATCGCCGTGGTGATCGTGCAGGTCACCACCGGCTCCATGCCTCTGGCTGCTCTGGTCATGGTCGCTATTCTGGTACTCACCGGCGCCATCAAGTTCAAGGAGTTTGACGACACCCTGATGAAAGGTATGATGTCCAGCGTGTATGTCTGCCTGGTGCTGATGGCCTCCGTGGCCTATGCCGCCACCAGCAAGGCTTTCGGCCAGTTGGATTCTCTGGTTGCTGCCAGCGCCGACGTGGTGGGCGGCAGCAAGCTCTTCGGTGCCTTCTTTATGCTGATGCTGGGTCTGTTCATCACCATGGGCATCGGTTCCGCTTTCAGCACTGTGCCCATCGTCAGCGCCGTTCTGGTACCCCTGGGCCTGCAGCTGGGTATGTCCCCTGCCGCCATCATCATGCTGGTGGCCGCCTCCGGCGCACTGGGCGACTCCGGCTCCCCCTCCTCCAACCAGACGCTGGTGCCCACCAGTGCCTTCAACATCGACGGCCAGCACGATCACATCAAGGACTCCTGCATTCCCTCCTTTATCTTCGTCAATATCCCCATCATCCTTGTGTGCACCGTCGCCGCCATGTTCCTGTAAGAGAGGCAGCACACTATGGCTAAGCAATATGACGGCCCGGCTCTGGGCCTGACACGTGCCAACACGGAAGATGAGATCCGTCAGCGTGTCTTTGAAGCTATCCACGATACCGGCTACATGATCTTCTGCACCATCGGCCTCGACGGCGTGACCCCTACCAACCGCGGTCTGGAGGTCCACTATCTGGACGACACCGGCGATCTCTTCATCGGCCTGTGTCCCGGCAAGCCTGTGTACCGCGAACTGAAGAAAAACCCCCGCATCAGCGGCGGTCTGGTCGTGAAGGTCAAATCCGACAGCCGCCTGACCTACGGCATCCGGCTCAACGCCATTGCCGAGGAGGTCTTCGACGAGAAGATCATGGCTCGCTACTGGGAGCTCAACCGCGGCACTGCCGCCCTCTATCGCCGCGCGCTGGATAACTTCACCATCTTCCGCCTGACCCAGGGCGAGGGCGAGATCATGGACGTGTACGAAAACGACGCCCTGCTGCGCTTCCGCTTCGGCTTCGGCGGCACCAAGCCCCGCCCCTGGCACTATGAAGTGGGCGAAAACTGCATCGGCTGCGGCGTCTGCGCCGAAAAGTGCATGACGCAGGTCATCACCGTGCAGGACGGTAAAGCCGTCATCGACCACCCCGCCTGTCTCGAGTGCGGCGTGTGCCTGAAGGTATGCCCCGCAGGCGCAATTATCAAAAACGACTGGGAATGAGACTATGATTTACGACGAAGTGGCCCTGTGGGGTCTGACCGATCAAAGCAGCGAACAGGAGATCTGGGATCAGATCTTCTCCATCTTCCGCAAGATGGGCGGACGGGCCAGCATTGCCACCGCGAAGGACGGCAAGCCCCAAACCCGCATCATCTCCCTGCAGCGCATGAGTGACGGCAACATTTACCTCATGACCTCCCGGGGTAAGCCGTTCTATCAGCAGCTGAAGGAGAATCCGTGGATCGCCGCCGGCTCGCTGCTGGAGGATACGCACCACTCCCTGCGCATCAACGCCCGGGTGGAGGAATGCACCGATCCCGCTATTTACGCCGAGTATGCTGCCACCAATCCCGGCACCATGCGCATGTACCGCCACAACACGGACCTGATCGTCCTGTTCCGTCTGGCCGCCGGCCACGGCGAGATTTTGCACCTCTACCGCGACGACATGGTGCGCCGCCTGCGCTTCGGCTTCGGCGGTGAGACACCCCCGCCCCTGACCTACTACATCACCGATGCGTGCATCGGCTGCGGCGCGTGCTACGACCACTGCGCCGAGCAGTCCATTGAGCGCACGGAGGACGGCAAATACCGTATCCGTCCCATGGACTGTGACGACTGCGGCATCTGCTACACCAAATGTCCTCTGGCAGGCGAGGCCATGATCTGCCGCCTGACGGACGAATAATCACATAAAAAACCGCCTGACAGCATTGCCGTCCGGCGGTTTTCTATTTGCACGAAAAGTAAGGTTTTTACGCGCCATCAACGGTGATCGACCCGTTGATAGAATCCGCGGGTTCGCCAGCCTGTGACATAAAGCCACTCTCGCTCCGTATCGCCCAGCATATAATAGGCCCGGCAGGAAGACTGTCCGGCATCCACAACACCGGCAAACAAAATCGTATTGCCGCCCGAAGCCCACGGGCAATCACCGCGGACGTAAATGGTTTCACCGTCCTTTTTGATCTCCCTTTCTTCGACCCCCAAAGAGCCGATGGGCACCGTAAGGAGAACCACAAGCCGCACGAACAAAACCAGTACCACGAGGCACAAAGCCACGATCTTCGCCTCGTTCTTCTTACGCAACAGGTGCTCACCTCCGCCGTCAGTTTTCCATTCAGTTCCACGGGAAAAGCGGCTTTACAAGGGTATAGCCGTCACCGCTCACACCACAGACCGCAGAGCCCGCAAAGGCATACCATACCTGCACCGTTCCCGCTTTCACCACAGCGCACACGGGAGTAAAGGGTAATCGATCGGAATACCGGTCTGCCGCCAGCTGCTGTGCCTGTGCTTTCTCTTCGGCATCGGCTTCCCCCAGTACGATGGGCCGCATGCATAAAACTGCCAGCAGCACACATACCGCCGCCGCGCAGGCCGCAAACGCCAGCACCTTGTGCCGCCGCAGCGGTTTGATACACCATACCAGCGCCGCGCATATGAGGCCGCCCAGCAGCAAAACCCAGCCGATCTGCCACAGCCAGATCAGCATCGTCAGCAACAGTTCCACGGCGTGTCTCCTTTTCCTCATCCCTCCGGCGGGATATCCACAATGTCCAGTCCCCGCCGCATGGCGTACTCGATGGTGCGGCGCGTGCCGCCGCTCTGCCCGTCGTGCACAGCGATCAGCATGGCGGCGTGATCCACCATATAGCGGTTGCGCCGCAGCATACAGTCGGGGGTATACTGCTCCTGCACCAGCGTCTCATAATCGCACGCGTCCACCAGACGCCGCCAGCGCTGCTGCTCCGCCGCGCTCCACGAAGCGCTCTGGGTGGCACAGGGGATAGCCGCCTCCACCGACACGTCTCCGTATTTTTCCCGCAGCTGCAGCGCCAGCTCGCAGAAATAGAAGTCGCAGCCCTGTGCCATACCGCAGATGAAATGGCGGTAACCCTCCTCATAGGCCGCCTCCATGGCGTCCCACAACCGGCGCTTCAGCGCCACGCAGCGCGTGTCGCTCTCGTCACTGCCCCACGGCAGCTTCGCCGGACGGTGGCCGGAAAAACAACAGCTGACAGGTCTTGCCCGCATGGGATCACCTCCTCGAAAATCTCGCCCTCATTATAGAACAAATTTTCGATTTTGTAAAGATGCCGCCGCAGGATTATTCCTCGTCCTCCCGAAATTCCAGCAGATCGCCGGGCTGGCACTGCAGCGCCGCACACAGCTTATTGAGGGTGTCCACCCGCACGGCGCGGGCCTTGCCGGTTTTCAGAATGGAGAGGTTGGCCATGGTGATGCCCACCTTCTCAGAAAGCTCCGTCAGCGTCATTTTCCGCCGCGCCAGCATGATATCAATGTTGAATACGATCATATCCGGCACCTCAGATGGTCAGGTCGTTTTCTTCCCGCATAGCCGTGGCCTCCAGCACCAGCACACCCAGCACATAGGCCACCACGCCGATGAGCGCGCCGCACAGCGCAACAGCGCAGGCCGCCAGCAGCAAACCCGGATGGTGCCAGCCCACTGCCGCCATCACCACATTACCCATGAGGAACAGCGCCGTATCGAAAAAGGCCAGTCGCGCGATGCGCTTCATGTCCTCGCCGTTTTCATGGCAGAAAGCATTCTTCTTCGCCAGACGACCGAAAACACGCCAGCCCGGCGCAAGGGACAAAAAGCAAGGTGCGGCGCACAGCCACAAAAAGAGCAGCCAAGGCCAGTAGGCCGCCGCATACTCCGGATTCGCCTCCGCCGTGCGCTGACCCACCTCCGGCACAAAGATGCCAAACACCGCAACGCCCAGCACCGCCGCGCCGATGAGCGCCAGCTGCAGCACTCTCGCCAGTTTCTTCATCTCCATGTGTTCCACTTCCTTTCTGCCCTCACCATACCACGTGCCACATTGATTGTCAATTATTTTTTATCGAATTTCGATAAATTTACATTTCCTCTTTTCAGCTGTTTCACCCTGTGGTATAATAGAACAAATGAACGAGAGGAGGTGCCGCCGTGGACAACCGCGTGATTCTGCACTGCGATCTGAACAGCTTTTTCGCTTCAGTGGAGCTTTTGAGCTACCCGGAGCTGCAGAACCTGCCGGTGGCCGTCTGCGGCGATCCCGCCTCCCGCCACGGCATCATTCTGGCCAAAAATGAGCCAGCCAAAAAGCTGGGCGTCAAGACGGCGGAGACCATCTGGCAGGCCAAACAAAAGGCTCCGGGCCTTGTGCTGCTGCCCTCTCACCACGGACTGTATCGGGAGTATTCCCGCAAGATCAACGCCGTTTACGGCACCTATACTGATCTGGTGGAGCCCTTCGGCGTGGACGAGAGCTGGCTGGACATCACCGGCAGCATGCACCTCTTCGGCGGCGATCCCAAGGCCATTGCCGACGATATCCGCCGCCGCATTCGCGAGGAGTTCGGCCTCACCGTGTCGGTGGGCGTTTCTTTCAACAAGATCTTCGCCAAACTGGGCAGCGACTACAAAAAGCCGGACGCCACCACCGTCATTTCCCGGGAAAACTGGCGCGACATCGTCTGGCCGCTGCCGGTGGGCGATCTCCTCTTCGTAGGCCGCGCCGCGCGGGAGGCACTGAACGGCATCGGCGTGAAGACCATCGGTGATCTGGCCGGCTGCAAGGTGGAGATGTTGGAAACCATGCTGGGCAAGCTGGGCTATCAGCTCCACCAGTACGCCAACGGTCTGGAGCACTCCCCTGTCCGCCCCCAACATGAGAGCGAGCAGGTGAAATCCGTGGGCAACGGTACCACCTTCCCCCAGAATCTGACGAAGTGGGACGAGGTCAAAACCGGCCTGAGTGTCCTCTCCGACAGCGTGGCCATGCGCATGCGCCGCCACGGGCTCTACTGCGGCGGCGTGGCTGTCACCATCCGCGATGCCCAGTTCAAAACCATCACCCGCCAGAAGCGGCTAACCGAGAGCACCCACCTGATGAAAGATATCTACGAGGCCGCCATGGAGCTGACCGCCGCGGCGTGGAAGGCGCCCAACCCCATCCGCATGCTGACGGTAACGGCGCTTTACATCACCGACGCCGCCGAGAGCTATCAGCAGCTGGATCTCCTGGGCGTGCAGCAGACGCAGCGCAGCGAAAAGCAGGAAAAGCTGGAGCAGGCCATGGATGCCATCCGCGGCAAGTACGGCAAGGACGCCATCGCCTTCGGCTCCAACGGCGGCAAGCAAGTAGGCTGGGATGATTGAGGAGGGGTGAAAGATGAAAGTTAAAATTTCAAAGCTGCACTACGGGAACGTTCGGGACAGCCTAATTATGGGGCCAATTTTTTGCCTCATCATATTTCTCTTTTCACTTCATGATCGTGAGTTTCTGATCTTTATTCCTATATATGTTATTCTTTCTTATCAACTTTTTTCCGTTACTTCCGGCTCTAAATTGGCCGGTGTGGTTACCATCGACAAAAGCACAATCTTCTCTTCCCGATTAAGACGTAAACGCTGTGAGATCAACTGTTCCCGAACGGTCCATTACTGCTTTTTCCGCGGCGTGGTCAAGCATCAAACTTCACGAGGCTCCGCCTACTGTCCCGAGGGCAAAGATGGCACCCGCTTTCACAATTTGGGTGCCCGCTTTTACAATGTCGTTGACGAAGACTATATTCTTATTTCCCATGAGGAAATTCCCGACTGCACTTCGGAGTCGCTCCTATTGGACTACGATGAATCCACTCAAATTGTCCTCCCCTATACAGAGGAGGTCAAGCAGGCACTGAGCCCTTATCTCTCCCGCTTCAACTGGGTCTGGGACGGTGGCGAGCCAACTCCGCCCACAGAGCCTGTCCCTCCTTCCCCACCCCCGGAAGGCATACCGCCGTTCACCGGACGGTGGAACAGCCGATTCTAAAATAATGAGGAAAAAACGATGAAACTGACCATTCTCGGCACCGGCAACGCCATGGTGACCCGGTGTTACAATACCTGCTTCGCCCTTTCGGAGGGTGAGGACTTCCTGCTGGTGGACGCCGGCGGCGGCAACGGCATCCTGCGCCAGATGGCGGACGCCGGCCTCACCTTCCCCCACCTGCACCACCTCTTCCTCACCCACGCCCATACCGACCATCTGCTGGGCGTTGTGTGGGTGGTACGCGCCGTGGCCGAGGCCATCAGCAAGGGAAAGTACGAGGGCGAGTTCACCGTCTGGGGCCACGATGTGGCGCTGGGCGTGCTGGAGCCTTTGTGCCGCGCCCTGCTGCCCGGCAAGCTTTCTAAACACTTCGGCGCGCGCATCCACTTCACGGAAATCCGCCCCGGTGATGTCCTCTCCTGCCTGGGCATGGAGCTGACGGTCTTCGACATCCTCTCCACCAAGGCCAAGCAGTACGGCTTCCGCGCGGTGCTGCCGGACGGACAGGTGCTGACCTGTCTGGGCGACGAGCCTTGCAATCCCGCCTGTTTTGACTTTGCCCGAAATGCCGACTGGCTGCTGACGGAGGCCTTCTGCCTCTACGAGGACCGCGACGTATTCCGCCCCTACGAAAAGCACCACTCCACCGCCCTGGACGCGGCGAAGATGGCCACGGAGCTGGGCGTGAAGAACCTTGTCCTCTACCACACGGAGGACAAGACCATCGCCACGCGCAAGGCTCGCTACACCGCCGAGGCCCGAAGCGCCTTCACCGGTGCGGTCTACGTACCGGAAGATCTGGAGACCATTGCACTGTAAACAACAAAAAACTGCGGGCCGTTCCCCATGGGAACAGCCCGCTCTTTTTATTCTTAAAGGATGCCCTCGTCCTGCAGTTCCTCAATGAACACAGGCTGGCACCAGGCGCGGTTGCCGTGGTCGTCGATGATGACCACGCGGAAATAGCGCATGGTGGTGTCCACCTTCCACTCGATCTGGTCGATGAGGGTGCCGTCCACGTTGCAGAAATCAAAGCCGTCACGGTCATAGCCCACGATCTGGATATGGCGGGCAGGGGTGAAGCGCATCTTCAGCACGCCGTCCTCAATGGCCATTTCGCGGACGATGGGGCCGCAGGAGGCGTAGAACTCACCGCTCTTGAACCCCTTGCAGATGGCGGCCTTGGTGAACTCCTCCGCCTGCACCACCGTGAAGCCGACGGCGAAATCGGTGGTGGCGATATGGGTGTCGTCAGCCGCCACGGCCAGCAGCTTCTTGCCGCGGGTCAGGCAGTAATCCCAGATATCCTCGTCCCAGCGGCCGCCGCAGTGCATGGCGTCGCCGCTGTTCCACACCTCAAAGGCGGTGATATTCTGGGAGGCCAGCAGCAGTTCGGGATCCAGACGGGACCAGTGGGGATGGTTCACCACCACCAGATTGCCCTTCTGACGCATCAGCTCCACACGCTTGTTCCACGAATCGATGCCGCGGTCCAGCTGGCGGGGCACCGGCTCGTCATGGGCAAAATACTGGCCCACATCCTCGATGGACTCGTCCTTGATGCAGCAGTAGTGCATGTGTTTGTGCTGCGTACGGTCGTTGCCCAGCGCGGCGCGGCGATAGTCAATGATCCAGCGGTGGCTGTCGTTCATCAAAATAGCGGATTCCGTACCGCCCAGCACCAGAAAATCTTCCCGATCCAGCTCGGTGGAGTTCCAGTAGACTTCATGATCGCTCATCATAATGAACTGGTAGCCGGCCTCATAATAACGGCGGGCGGCCTCTGCAGGCTCCAGCTTGCCGTCACTGCGGGTGGTGTGCATGTGGATGTTGCCCTTAAGCTGCAGTTTGTTCGGATCGACCAAAACAAGTTTTTTCATGATGCGCTTCCTCCGTTTTTATTCGAATTCTTCCGCGTTGGCCTTGGGCAGGCTCCAGCGGAAATGGGCCGCCAACAGGCGGATCACTACGATCAGGCTGCCGCCGATGAGCATGGCCATCGCATCATTCCAAAAGCGATGCACCACTACCCATGTCAGCGCACCGGCAAGAGACGCCAGCGCGTAGATATGCTTGCGGAAAATATAGGGCGTGTCCCCCGCCAGCACGTCACGCAGTACACCGCCGCCCACGCCGGTGACAGTGCCGAAAAAGGCGATGGTGAACCAGTTGGCATGTCCCAGCGCCGCACAGGCGGTCTGTGCGCCGATGACGGTGAAAAGGCCGAGACCCACCGAGTCGGTCAGGCGCATGGTCACCTCGTAAACGCGGGGCGTCCGCAGCAGCAGACGGCGCACCGCCGGAATGAACACCACCACCGACGTAGCCACAGCCAGCGCCGCCGTCAGCGGATCGGAAAAGATGGCCGGCGGTGTGCGGCCCAGCAGGAGATCGCGCAGAATGCCGCCGCCCACCGCGGTGGTGAGACCCAGCACCGCTACGCCCAGTACGTCCATCCCCTTACGCATGGCGGTCATGGCGCCGGACACGGCGAAGGACACCGTGCCCATCAGTTGTAAGATCAAAATACCGATGTCCATTTCGTTCCTCCGCGGCGTTTCATTGCCGCCATTTTATCACGGACATGGCGCAGACGCAACCAAAAAAGAGCAGGCCGCAGCCTGCTCTTTTTTGGTTACTTAGTGCTGGGAAACGGACTTCCAGTCCTCGGGATCTTCGTAGATAAGGTGCAGATCGTCCAGATAATCGGTGTCCAGGGGGTTACTCTTGGGCGAGGCTGCCTTATACTGGGCCAGCAGACGCTGTGCTTTCTCGGCAGGCTGGATGGTACCGGCGCCGGTGATGCAGCCGCCGGGGCAGGCCATACCCTCCAGAAGATATCCGTTATACTTGCCGGCGCGGGCGATGCGCAGCATCTTGCGGCACTCCCGCAGGCCCATGGCGCTGACGGTCTTGACCTCCAGCTCCGGATGGGTGCGGCGGATGACCTCCTCCACCGCGGCAGCCACGCCGCCGCCGGCGGCAAAGCCAACGCCGGGTGCGGAAGCCTCGTAGTTGGCCGGCACGTCCTCGATCTGGGAGAAGTCGATGTTCTTGGCCTCGAACATACCGCGCAGCTCCTCGAACGTCAGCACAAAGTCCACCTCGCTGCGGACGGTGCGGCGGCTGGCCTCCAGCTTCTTGGCGGCGCAGGGGCCGATGAAGGCCACCTTGCACTTGGGATCCTTGCGCTTCTGCAATCTCGCAGTCAGCACCATGGGGGTCATGGTCATGGAGATATAGGGTGCCATACCGGGGAACTCCTTCTTGGCCATCACCGACCAGGCAGGACAGCAGGAAGTAGCCATAAAGGGCTGCTTTTCCGGCACGTGGCGCACAAACTCGTCCGCCTCCTCCACGGCGCACAGATCGGCACCGATGGCCACCTCTTCCACGGAATGGAAGCCCAGCACCTTCATGGCCTGCACCAGCTTGCCGGGGGTGGCCTCATCGCCGAACTGACCCCAGAACGCGGGGGCGATGATGGCGATCACCTTGTCTCCGCGCTTGATGGAATGGACCAGCTGGAACAGCTGACCCTTGTCCACGATGGCGCCGAAGGGACAGTTCACCAGACACATACCGCAGGAAACGCACTTGTCCTGATTGATGACAGCACGGCCCTGCTCGTCCTTGCCGATGGCGTCCATACCGCAGGCCTCGGCGCAGGGGCGCTCGAACTTGATGATGGCCTGATAGGAGCAGGCTGCCTTGCACTTACCGCACTTGATGCACTTGCTCTGGTCGATGACGGCGCGGCCGTTTTCCAGATAGATGGCGTCCTTGGGGCAAGCGCGCTGGCAGTGGCGGGCGATGCAGCCCTGACAGGCGTTGGTGATTTTATAATGGGTATCGGGGCAGGCGTGGCAGGCGAACTTGATGATGTTCACCAGCGGAGGATCGTAATACTTCTGGGCCACGGCGCTCTCTTCCACGCCGTCGGACAGCTCCGTATACTCATCCATCTGCCGCAGCGGCAGACCCATGGCCAGACGGATCCGCTCGCCCACGATGGCGCGCTCAAGGAAGATGGACTCACGCTCCTTACCCACCTCGCCGGGCAGGATCTCGTAAGGCAGACGCTCCATCCGCTTATAGTAATCGCCGCCCTCATAGGCCAGCTTTGCCACCTCGGCAAACACGCGCTTGCGCATATCCGCAATACTGCAGTCGAAGTTTCTCATACTCGTTCAACCCTCTCAAAAACACAGGTGCTCCCAGCGGAGCACAGCTTTTTTCGGACATTTTCCGCCATCATTATATAAGGTAGTCCGGGGAAAAGCAACAGGTATTTGCTTCATTTTTTCTCGCCTTAACAAATTTTTATCACCGCGCCAAAAAGTTCTCTTCTCCCACGGTTTTTTGCACCAAATACAGCGGAAAAGCCTGTCATAATTTGGCCGTTGTTGCCGTTGACCCCATGGAAAAACTCCCCTATAATAATAGTGCTGCCTGAGGAAGCGGCGCCGGCGCCGCACGTTCCCGGGCAAGTATTCCGGCCTACTGTGGCCGGCCAATTTTTCGGAGGAATTCCCATGTACCGCATCAAAACCATGAATAAGATCTCCCCCGTGGGCCTGAACACCTTTGACGCTGCCAAGTATGACGTCAGCGACGCCCACACCGACGAACACGCCATTCTGGTGCGCTCGGCAAAGCTGCATGACTATGATTTCCCCGCCGATTTGCTGGCCATCGCCCGTGCCGGCTCCGGCGTGAACAATATCCCGCTGGACCGCTGCTCGGAAAAGGGTATCGTGGTCTTCTCCACCCCCGGCGCCAACGCCAATGCCGTGAAGGAGCTTGTGCTGTGCGGCATGCTGATCTCCTCGCGCGATGTGGACGGCTCCATCCGGTGGGTACGCGAGCAGGTGGACGCCGATGTGGAGGTGGCAGGCCTGGTGGAAAAGGCCAAGTCCGCTTTCGTGGGCCCCGAGCTCTACCATAAGACGCTGGGCATCATCGGTCTGGGCGCCATCGGCACGCTGGTGGCCAATATGGCCGTGGCTCTGGGCATGGATGTCTACGGCTACGACCCCTACCTCTCCGTGGATACCGCCCTGCGTCTTGACCGCCACGTCCATGTGGTCAAGGATATCCGCGAGCTCTACAAGAAGGCTGACTATATCACCGTCCATGTCCACTTCACCGACGCGACCCGCCACATGATCAACGCCGAAGCCATCAGCCAGATGAAGCGGGGTGTCCGCTTTATCAATCTGGCCCGCGGCGAGATCGTGGATGATGACGCCATGATCGCCGCCCTGGATACCGGCTGGGTGGCCGCCTATGTCACCGACTTCCCCAACAACAAGATCGTCAAGGCCCCCCACGTCATCGCCATGCCCCATCTGGGCGCCTCCACCCCCGAGAGCGAGCAGAACTGCGCCGTCATGGCCGCCCGGGAGCTGCAGGATTATCTGGAGCACGGCAATATCACCCGCTCGGTGAACATGCCCGACGTGGCACTGGAGCGCAGCGGCGTGCAGCGCATGTGCATCCTGCATAAGAACGTGCCCGCCATGCTGGCCAATATCACTACCCTCCTGGCCCGGGACGGCGTCAACGTGGAAAACCTGACCAACAAGTCCAAGGGTGACTACGCCTACACCATCGTGGACCTGGGTACTCCCGTGGATGGGAGCATCATCTGCGATGTGACGAATCTCGCCAACGTGATCCGCGTCCGCGTCATCGACTGATCCATGGCACTTTCTACCGCCGCAGCATTTCGCTGCGGCGGTTCTTTTTTGCCGCCGCAGTTTCCCTTTGGGAAGACCGTTTTTCGGAATATGACAGATTTGCCTGCCATATAGCGGAATTTCCCCAGTGATATCCGCATTAAAATGCGTATTTTGGAAATCAGATTGACAAAAAACCTGCGGCGAACCTATAATAAGTACGAACAACCATCGCTCAGCCGCATTTGTGCGCACGGAATAAATTGTGGAAAGAGAGAGCTTACCTATGAAAACCACGCTGTATTTAGTTCGCCACTGCGAATCGGAGGGAAACTCCTGCCGGCGGAGCCAGGCCCAGTTTGACGGCATCGTTACCCGCAAGGGTCTGCGTCAGGCCGACGCACTGGCTCAGCGCTTTGCCGACATCCCTGTCACCGCTGTTTACAGCAGCGACGCCTACCGTTCCCGTATGACCGCCCAGCCTCTGGCCGACGCCAAGGGCCTGCCCGTGCAGCTGCGCACGCTGCTGCGCGAGTACACCATCGGTATCTGGGAAGGCATGTCCATCGCCCGCAGCGCCCGTCAGAATCCCGAACTCTATGCCCGCTGGACCGCCACTCCCTACGACCACAATATCCCCGGTGCCGACCAATTCAGCACCGTGGCTGACCGCGGCTGCGAGGCCATCCAGCGTCTGGCCAAGGAGAATCCCGGCGGCACTGTGGTAGCCATCTCTCACTCCTGCACCATTAACTGCACTCTGACCCGCCTGCTGGGCCAGCCCATCAGCTACTACGGCAAGGTCAAGAGCGGCGACAACACCGCCGTGACCAAGCTGGAAGTGGACGAAGAAGGCAACGTGGAGGTCATCTACATCAATGACGATTCCCACCTGTCCCCCGAGTTGCTGCGCCAGAACTATACCGGCCGCACCCCCGACACCAACTTTGACTTTGAGTACATCTCCTTCCCGCAGGATGACGAGCGTTTCGCCGCCGCTGTGGCACAGGCCTGCGAGCAGCTGAGCGACTGGAACGACGCCGCCGAGATCCGCGCCAGAGTGGACGAATCCGTCGCGCAGCACAGCACCTACGCCTTCTTCCCCGTGCTGCTGGAGCGCGTGTGCGGCATTGTGACGGTAAAAAGAGATCCCTCCCTGCCCGCCGACCACGGCATGCTGACCGGTATGTTCGTCCCCGACGACCTGCGCACCAGAGGCTATACCGAGCAGGCCTTCGGCGAGGCCATCGACGTGCTGCGCCGCCGCGGATGCCGCTATCTGGTGGTGGAAAACAAGAACGATCCCCACTTCCAGCTGCTGATTGGCCGCTTCATCTTCGAGCCCATGCCCGGCAGCGACACGCTGATGCGCATGAAGCTTACCGTTCCCGGCGTGGAAGGCCCCCTCTACGGCTGATATCCTGTCTTTTCAAAGGCTTCGCCCACGCGGCGGAGCCTTTTTTCTTTTCCTGCGGCAAACCATCCGCACCATTATTTAGACTTGAAATTATATAGCACATGCCATATAATAAATTGATACGATTATCATGGGATCCTTATGGGCACACCCCATTTTTACGAGTAAAACACAGAAAGCTGGAGATGTTCTGATGTATCAAAAAGTCATCAAGCGTTTGTTGGATATTCTTTTGTCCGGTGTGGGCATCCTTGTGCTCTCGCCGGTGCTGCTGGTGCTGGTGGTCGCCATTAAGCTGGACTCCCCCGGCCCCGTGCTGTTCAAGCAGAAGCGGGTGGGCATCCACAAGACCCATTTTCATATTCTGAAGTTCCGCACCATGCGCATTGACACCCCCAAGGACACCCCCACCCACCTGCTGGAAAACCCCGAGCAGTGGATCACCCGTGTGGGCGGCTTCCTGCGCAAGACCAGTCTGGACGAGCTGCCCCAGATCTTCAACATCTTTGCCGGCCATATGTCCGTCATCGGCCCCCGTCCCGCCCTGTGGAACCAGTTTGACCTGATCGCCGAGCGTGACAAGTACGGTGCCAACGATGTGGTGCCGGGTCTGACCGGCTGGGCCCAGATCAACGGCCGCGACGAGCTGCCCATTGACGTGAAGGCACAGCTGGACGGCGAGTATGTGCAGCGCCTCAGCTTCGCCTTTGATGTCAAGTGCTTCTTCGGCACCGTCACCTCTGTGCTGCGGCACGACGGCGTGGTGGAAGGCGGCACCGGCGAACTGGAAAAGCAGAAGAAAGAGGCAGACAAGGAATGAAAAAGATCCTCATTACCGGCGCCGGCAGCTATATCGGCGCCTCGCTGGAGCGTTTTTTGCAGCAGTGGCCTGAGGCGTATCAGGTGGACACGCTGGATGTGATCGGCGATGCGTGGAAAAGCGCTGACATCGCCGGCTACGACGCCGTGTTCCATGTGGCGGGCATCGCCCACCAGAAGGAAACGGCGGAGAACAGCCACCTCTACTTTGAGGTCAACCGCGATCTGGCCGTGGCCATGGCCGAAAAAGCCAAGGCCGCCGGCATTCCCCATTTCATCTTCATGAGCACCATGAGCATTTACGGCATGGAGTCCGGCGTCATCACCCCCGCCACGATGCCCCGGCCGAAGAACAGCTATGGCCAGTCCAAGTGGGAGGCAGAGGAAGCCATGCGCGCCATGGCCGACGAGCACTTCCGCGTGGCCGTGCTGCGCCCGCCCATGGTCTACGGCAAAAACTGCCGCGGCAATTTCCAGACCATGAAAAAACTGGTGGAAAAGAGCCCCGTCTTCCCCGCCGTGCAGAATCGGCGCAGCATGATCAGCGTGGACAACCTGTGCTCCTTTGTGCGCTTTGCGGTGGACGAGCAGCTTTCCGGCACCTTCTTCCCCCAGAACCGCCAGCCCGTCAGCACCACGGCCATGGCCCGCATCATGGCAGAAGTCCTGGGCCGCCGCGTATGGTTCAGCCGTCTGGCCGGTCTGGCCGTGCAGGTTTTGGCCCACATCCACCCCACGGCCCGCAAGGCCTTTTCCTCGCTGACCTATGAGGGCTGCGAGCAGCACGATTTCGCCTACTGCGTGGAGGACTTTGACCAGTCCGTGCGCAAGAGCATCTGATACACCGACGCCGCAAAGGAGGCACCACACCATGTCCGCATCTCAGGAGATCACCACCCGCCGCATTCAGGAAAAAATGCTGGATATTCTGGTCTATTTTGACCGGTTCTGCCGCGAAAACGGCCTGACCTTCACCCTCTGCGGCGGCACCGCGCTGGGCGCCGTGCGCCACGGCGGCTTCATCCCGTGGGACGACGACGTGGATGTGTTCATGCTGCGCGAAGACTATGAACGGCTGCAGGAACTGTGGGAGCGGCATGCCGACACCTCCCGTTACGCCTGCGTCCGCTCCAACGAGAGCATCAACATCCACCACAGCGCCACGGAGATCAAGGACAACAACACCACCTTCATCAACCGCCACAGCGTGCAGAGCGATATCCACCACGGCCTGATGATCGATGTCATCCCCATCGACGGTGTGCCCGCTTCCTCCTGGGGCCGCTTCCGGCAGATGGTGGACTCCATGATCTACTGCTGCTTCAACTTCCAGCGCCTGCCGGAGCACAAGGGCAAGCTGACCTATTACGCCACCAAGCTGGCGCTGGGCGTTTTCCGCTCCGCCAAGGTGCGCTACAAGATCTGGAAGGGCGCCGAGCGCCGCATCGCCCGCTACGGCACGGAAAACTGTGAGTTCGTGGCCTCTTTCGGCGAGGGCACCTCCATTATGAAGATGCGCTTCCCCACGGCGTGGTTCCGCCAGCCTGCCACCATGGACTTTGAAGGCTATCCCATGCCGGTGCCCGCCGACGTGGACGCATACCTGCGTATCTCCTTCGGCGACTATATGCAGCTGCCCCCCGAGGAAGATCGGGTGGCCCGCCACAGCGCCGTGTTCATCGATCTGGACAACAGCTACACCAAGTACAAGGGCATCCACTACTGCGTGGAAAAATGATTTCCATCGATCAAAAGGGAGGTTTCTGACCATGTCTGCATATCCTATTGATATTGTCGTCCTCTGGGTGGACGGCGATGACCCTGCGTGGCGCGCCGAGCGGGCTAAGTACCGTCCCGAGCTGGGCACCGACAATAATGACGCCCGCTACCGTGAGTGGGGCGTGTTTCAGTACTGGTTCCGCCGCATCGAGGCATATGCTCCCTGGGTACGCACGGTCCATCTGGTGACCTGGGGTCATCTGCCCCCGTGGCTGAATACGGACCACCCCAAGCTGCACATCGTCAACCACAAGGACTTTATCCCGGCGGAGTATCTCCCCACCTTCAGCTCCAACGCCATCGAGCTGAATATCCACCGCATCCCCGGCCTTGCCGAGCATTTTCTCTATTTTAATGACGATATGTACCTCAACAGCCCCACTGTACCGGAGGATTTCTTTGTGGACGGTCTGCCGGTAGACACGGCGGTGCTGCATAATGTGACCATCTCCGATACCGTCAGCTTTATGCCCTATCTGGCGCTGAACAATCTGGGCATCATTAACGAAAACTTTACCAAGCGCGATGTGCTGATGGGCGATAAGAAAAAGTGGTTCAGCCCCAAGTACGGCAAGCTGGCGCTGCACAACCTGTATCTGCTGCCCGGCCGGAACTTTCCGGGCTTCCGCAACTTCCACGCCTGCGCACCCTTCCTCAAGAGCACCCTGGAGGAGGTCTGGGCCAAGTATCCTGCGATCCTGGATGCCACCTGCCGCAACCGTTTCCGCAGCCGTGCCGATGTGAACCAGTACCTGTTCCGCTACTGGCAGCTGGCCAAGGGCACCTTTGCCCCCGGCAAGCCCCGCTTCGCCTATGTGACGCTGGGCGAGGATGACATGTCCACCATCGAAAACGCCCTCAACGACAAGGGATGTATTGAGGTCTGCGTCAATGACGACCCCTCCGGTCTGGATTTTGAGCAGGCTCAGCAGCAGCTGTGCGATATCTTCCGCTGTCAGCATCCGCAGCCCTGCACGTTTGAAAAATAAGCAAACGAACCTTAACATGCAAAGGAGCATGTGAATCCATGAAACTGGCAAGAACCAAAAATGCATTCCGCAACACTATCTGGGGCGTCCTGTACCGGGTGGTGGCACTGATCGGCCCGTTTGTCATCAAAACCATCATCATCAAGAAGATCGGTATGGAGTACAGCGGTCTGAACACCCTCTTTAATTCCATCCTTACGGTACTGAACCTGGCGAACTTAGGCTTCAGCAGCTCTCTGGTCTACACCATGTACGACGCGGTAGCCCGGGAGGATCACGCCGCCATCTGCGCTATGCTCAACTTCTTCCGCAAGGTGTACCGCATCATCGGTCTGGTGATCCTGGGCATGGGTCTGTGCGTGATCCCCTTCCTGCCCCAGCTGGTGGGCGAGGGTGTGCCCCCTGGCGCCAACCTGTATGTGATGTGGCTCTTGTACCTGTCTGCCACGGTGATGGACTACGTGCTCTTCGGCTATGTCAACGCCATCTTCTCGGCCTACCAGCGGGAAGATACGCGGCTGAAGATCATGGTGGTGCGCTATATCGTGCAGTATGTGCTGCAGATCGTGATCCTGACAGTGTTTGCCAACTACTATCTCTACCTCCTCACCCTGCCGCTGATGGTGATCCCCAACAGCCTGGCCAATTATTATGCCGCCAAGCGGCAGTTCCCTCACATTTCCTGCGTCGGCACACCCACACAGGAGACCAAAAAAGCCATCTACCACCGGGTCAAAACCCTGTTTGCCCACAAAGTGGGCTACACCGTGGTGATCAATGTGGACAGCATCCTCATCTCCGCCTTTCTGGGTCTGTCGGTGCAGTCTCTCTACAGCAACTATTACTATATCCTCAATGCCGTCAGCGCTTTGGTGGAGATCATTACCACCGGGTGTCTGGCCGGAATCGGCAACAAGCTGATCGTGGATACGGAGGACAACAACCATCGCACCTTCCTGAACCTGACTTACGGTTGGGTAGCGCTGATCGGTTTTTGCTCTGCCTGCATGCTGTGCCTGTACCAACCCTTCATCGGCGGTGTGTGGATCGGTGAAGAAGGCCTGCTGGACAACTGCGTGGTGGTGCTGCTGGCTATGCTGTTTTATTTCTGGATGTTCCGCGTCATGCAGTCCACCTACCGCGATGCTGCCGGTCTCTGGGTCAAGGACTGGCCCAAGTCTCTGGTCGGCATGGTAGTGAAACTGGCGCTGGGCATCCCTCTCATCCGCATGACCCAGCATGTGGGCGGTGCGCTGCTGCCCACCATCCTCATCCAGCTTCTGCTGAACTTCCCATGGGAGGTCTACCTGCTCTACCACGATATCTTCCATCGCAGCTGCCGGGGCTATCTGGTCAAAATGGCCAAGTATACCCTGCTCACCGCTGTCGGTGCCGCCCTCAGCTACGGCTGCTGTTTGTGGCTGCTGCCCGCCAATTCCCTGCTGACGTTCCTCGGACGGCTTTGTCTGGTATGCGTCATTTTCCCCACTGTATGGATCGGCGCCACCTTCCGCACTGCCGAGTTCCGCGGCATGTGGCAGCTGGGCATGCGCGTAGTCAAAAAACTTCTTCCCGGAAAGGGCGCCTGAGCGCCAAGATCGTATCATCATGAAACATTCTATCCCCCATCTATCCCGCCTCATTGCCCGCATAACGGCTCCCCGCCGGAGCTACCCCCTGTTCGATGCCGCTGTACTGGCTTATGTATCCGTTGTGCTTCTGGTGCAGGTACTGCTGCAGATCTCACCGGCAGTCACCTTTATGGCCTCTGTCGGACTGATCGACATCCAGACCTGGCTGGGTCTTTTGGGCGCAGCGCTGATCGTGGTCGATCTTTTCACCACAAAACGTATCTGGCAGGGTCCCTACTGCCTGCTGCTGTACGGCATTTTGCTGCTGGCTGCCATCGCATCGGTGCGCACCGTTGACTACGGTGTAAAGCATAACCTCTTCAAACTGTGCTGGGCGGCGATCCAGTTCGCGCTCGTCTACTCCTGCGTATACCGCGCAGAACCGGACAAGCTGAAAAAGTACGGCAGCATCCTTTACGGTGTGCTGCTGGTGATCTGGCTGATCGCCTGCTGCGTGTCTTTGTACCAGTTCGCCCGCCTCATCGGCTATGACTATGTGGTCAATCCTATGGCGCAGGATGCCAGCGCCAACCGACAGGGTTTTTACGACAATCGCCTGTTTGGCATTTTCTACACCCTGAACCATGCTGCTTACGGCAGTCTGCTGCTGTTTCTGCTGGGTATCATGCTTGCCAAAAGCAGCAAACGGCTCTTTGTGAAGGCAGGCGTGGCCGTATCCAATTTCATTTTGCTGCTGCACATCGTAGCCAGCCAGTCCCGCAGCGCCATGGTGGCTCTGTGCTTCTGCTTGTTTTCTGCGGTCTTTTTGGCAGTACGCAGCAAGTTGTATCTGAGAAGCTCGCTGCGCCTTCCGTTGTCCGCCCTGTCTGCCGTAACAACGCTGGTAGCAACCGTTCTGCTGCTGACGGTTATCGAATACGGGCTGACCTACGTCCCGACCCTGACTGCCGACCTCTTTGGTCTGCCGGAGGTGGCATACGACGCCGACCTCTTCAACCGTCAAATGGATGGCGGCGTCTCCAACGGCCGCCTGTTTATCTGGGCAGATTACATCTCCTTGATCGATGAATTCGGCCCTGTCGGCATCTCACCGGGCAACTATATGCCCTATATCCTTGAAAACCATCCGGAGCTCTATATCGTGGATTTTATCCGTCAGACCTGGCCTGAGCGCCACGCCTCCGGCATCATTTACCATATGCACAGCGGCTATCTGATGGTTCTTGTCAGCACCGGCTGGCTCGGAGCCTCCTTACTGCTGATGTTTGCTCTGCTCTGCGTCAGCCGCCTTTTCGGAAAGCTGAAAGACGGCCACAAAACCAGCCTTGAGTTGATGACACTGTTCCTTCCGGTGGCCGCTGTCGCTGTTTCCGCCGTATTTGATGAAGGCATCTTTTTCCAGAACAATCCCCAAACTACCGTTTTCTGGTTGGCGCTGGGTGCGTTGATGACAGTCTGTGCGCCGCAGCCGTCGGAAAGTTCCCAAGGCTGAGTCCCCCAAACCAAGAAACAAAAGGAGTCCTTTTTATGCTTCGTAAACTGAAAAAACTGATCTCCACCCGCAGCGTTATGCTCAACACGCCCCCCATGGGTGAGATCCGTCACGCCACGGATGAAGAGGTCAAGGAGCTGCAGGGCGTGATGCTGCAGGTCATCAAGGATGTGGCCGCCGCGTGCGAAAAGCACGGCATCTGCTACATGGCCGACGGCGGCACGGCCCTTGGCAGTGTGCGCCACAAGGGCTTCATCCCCTGGGACGACGATGTGGATCTCATCATGCCCCGCGACGACCTGAACCGCTTTGTGGAGATCTTTGACGAGGAGCTGGGCGACAAGTATGAGCTTGTGACCCCCAACTCCAAGGGCCACAAGGTGGCCTCCCTCATCACCGAGATCTACGTCAAGAACACCTATAAGTCCAGCCTGCACAATATGGAGACCGACCTGCCTCAGGGCGTGATGGTGGACATTTTCCCGCTGGAGTACGCCCCCCTCAACCCCTTGGTACGTAAGATCAAGGGCACGGTGGCCATGTTCCTGCAGTACATCGCCATTTCCGCCACCTTCCATGCGCTCTACAACACCCCTACCAAGAAGGCCTTCTTCTACCAGACCAAGGAGGGTAAGTTCAACTATAACTTCCGCCGGCTCATCGGCTTCTTCTTCTCGTGGCGCAGCTATGAGGCGTGGTGCAACACCTTTGATAAGTTCGTCCGCGGCAAGAAGGACACCGGTCTGTGGTGCATCCCCACCGACGTGGGCCACTACTTCGGCCACCTGATGCCCAAGGAAGTGTTCTATCCCCCCATCCGCGGCCAGTTTGAAGACGCAGAGATCAACCTTCCCCACGACATCCACGCCTACCTGGTCAACGCGTACGGCGATTACATGTGGATCCCTCCCGTGGAGCAGCGGGAAAAGCACTGGACCGTGGGCTTCTGCATGGATGTTGCCGCCGAGGAAGCCAAAAAACAGCAGCAGGCATAAAAGAGAGAGAAAAACATACCGCTTTTTCCAAAGCGGTTGGAGGAAATATGAGAAAAGAACAGTTTGATATTCTGGTGGCTCTGGAAAAGGACCGCCTGCCCCATACTGCACAGGAACTCGCCGCACAGACCGGTCACGACGCCGCCGCGCTGCTGGAGGAGCTGACGCAGCAGGGTCTGGTGTCCGGCGGCGCCATCACCGAGCGCGGTGTGGAAGCGCTGGATCACTACAAGACCAAGCGCGCCGTCTTCATCGCCGCCGGCTTCGGCTCCCGCCTGCGTCCCGTCACCTATGAGATTCCCAAGCCTCTGGTGAAGGTCAACGGCGTACGCATCATCGACACGCTGATCGACGGCGTCATGTCCGCCGGCGTGGAGGAGATTTACGTGGTGTGCGGCTATCTTGGTGAGCAGTTCGAGGTGCTGAAGGAGAAGTACCCCAACATCCATCTGGTCACCAACCCCATGTACACCACCTGCAACAACATCTCTTCCGTGCTGCTGACCCGCGATCACCTGCGCAACGCCTATGTGCTGGAGGCCGATCTTTTCATCCACAACAAGGCCATTTTTGACAAGTACCTCTACCACTCCTCTTATCTGGGCATCCCCACCGACGGGACCGACGACTGGTACTTCAAGACCGGCGACGACGGCGTCATCTACGAGCTGGGCATCGGCAGCAAGGACTGCTACCGCATGCTGGGCATCTCCTACTGGAACGCCGAGGACGGTGCCACGCTGGAAGACCACGTCAAGGCCACCTTCGATATGCCCGGCGGCAAGGACGAGGACTGGTGCTACGTGCCTCTGGTGGCCTTCAAGGACGCCTATCAGGTTCACGTCCGCGAGTGCGCTGCGGAGGACATCGAAGAGATCGACACTTTCGAAGAGCTGTGTGCCATCGACCCCAGCTACGAATCCTTCCGCTGAATCGCGTCTTGTTCCAAACCGAACATACAGGCATCTGCCGCAGCTGCGGCGGGTGCCTGTTTTTTCTTTCGAATAGCCGAAATTGAACGTAAAGACATTTTTCACCAAATCATCACTTCTTATTTAAGTTTCCGTCAACTTTTTATGAAAATTAGCATAGATTATCACTTTAGCAAAGAAAAACTCGCCTTTCCACCTCCATATAAATTTGGTTGACATGTTTCATTTGAGATGGTAAACTATCCGAAGTGAACAAACAGGGCCGGACTACATCCCTTTTCCCGCGTTCAAAATCCATCCTGTCGGTTCGCAAAACGGAACAACACAAAAGGATACGACCATGGCTGAAAAAAAGCTGACACGCAAACAATTTGATATCCTCGCCTGCATGGAGCGCGGTATGCGTACCCAGAGACACATGACACAGCGCGAGCTGGCAGACGCCGCCGGCATGTCCCTGGGCTCCGTGAACCGCACGCTCAGCGGTCTGGGCGAGCTGGGACTCATTGATGAAAAGGGTCTCACCGGCGCCGGTTACGCCGCTCTGGAGCCCTATCGGGTCAAGCGGGCCGTGTTTCTGGCCGCCGGCTTCGGCCACCGGCTGGTGCCCATCACCCTCAACACCCCCCAGCCGCTGGTGCGCGTGAAGGGCACGCGGATGATCGACACGCTGCTGGACGCGGTGGTGAAGGCCGGCATTGAGGAGATCTACATCGTCCGCGGCTATCTGGGCGAGCAGTTCGACCAGCTCCTTTACAAGTACCCCAACATCCATTTCCTTGAAAACCCCATCTACAACGAGTCGAAGAACATCTCCTCGGCCATGTGCGCCCGGCACCTGCTGGCCGGCGCCTACGTGCTGGAGGCGGATCTGGTGCTCTTCAATCCGGATCTGATCCAGAAGTATCAGTACACCTCCAACTTCCTCGGCGTGCCGGTCAAGAGCACGGACGACTGGTGCTTTGAGACCAAAAATCACGTGGTCACCAAGCTGAAGGTGGGCGGCACCGACTGCCACCACGTGTTCGGCATCTCCTACTGGACGGAGGAGGACGGCGCCAAGCTGTACGAGGACATCAAGACCGTTTATGAAATGCCCGGCGGCAAGGAGCGCTACTGGGATCAAGTGGCGCTGGAATACTGCCACCACAACTACCGCGTGGAAGTGCGCGAATGCAGCTTTGACGACATCGTGGAGGTGGACACCTTCTCCGACCTGAAGAAGCTGGACCACACCTACTGCTAACGTATACCGTATGGAGGAATCATCATGAAAAACACCATCATCAAAAGACTGTCCCTTCTGCTGGCTCTGACCATGCTGCTGAGCCTTGTGCTCACCGGCTGCGGCGGCGGCAAGGAGCGCATCCTCATCTACACCAGCGTGGAAGACTACGTCATCGAGGATATGAACGCCCGCCTGAGCGAGGCCTTCCCCGACTATGACATCACCGTGGAGTACGTGGCCACCGGCAGCCACGCCGCCAAGCTCCTGACCGAGGGCACCAACTCCGAGTGCGACATCACCTACGATCTGGAATACGCCTATATGGAGCAGCTGGCACAGGCCGGCGTGCTGGCTGACCTCTCTTCCTACGATAGAAGCATCTATCTGGAGGACACCGTTGCCAGCGACTACTATCTGGTGCAGTGCCGCGTGGGCGGTGCCATCATCCTCAACACCGAAGTGCTGCAGGAGAAGGGCCTTGCCGAGCCCACCAGCTATGCCGACCTCCTCAAGCCCGAGTACAAGGGTCTCATCTCCATGGCCAACCCCAAGTCCTCCGGCACCGGCTATATGTTCTACAAGTCTCTGGTCAACGCCTGGGGCGAGGACAAGGCCGTGCAGTATTTTGACGACCTGACCCCCAACATCCTGCAGTACACCTCCTCCGGCTCCGGCCCCGTCAACGCCCTGCTGCAGAAGGAAGTGGCCATCGGCTTTGGTATGACCTCCCACGCCGTCACCCAGATCAACGAGGGCGCCAAGCTGAAGATCGTCTACTTTGAAGAGGGCTCCCCCTACACCATGTACGGCCAGTCCATCATCGCCGGCAAGGAGCAGCGCGAGAGCGTGAAGGCGGTGTTTGACTTCCTGGTCAAGACCTACAGCTATGAGCTGAACGAGAAGTTCTTCCCCGAGCAGATGTTCAAGGACAAGGTGTTCAGCGTGGAGAACTATCCCGAGAACATCGTTTACAGCGACATGAGCGGCAACACCATTGAGGCCAAGGAGCATCTCCTGAGCCTGTGGAAGTATTGATTTGAGGTATTTGAATGAACGAGATCAAGCTGTTGGCCAAAGATCTGGAAATGGTCTTTGACGGTAAGCAGACATTAAATAAGGTAAACTTCGATGTGCGCAACGGAGAGTTCCTCTCCATTCTGGGCCCCTCCGGCTGCGGCAAGACCACCATTCTGCGCATCCTCATCGGTCTTTTGAAGCCCGTGGGCGGCACCATCATCAAGGACGGCGTGGATATCACCCAGCTGCCCCCCGCCGCACGCGGCATGGGCATCGTGTTCCAGAACTACGCCCTTTTCGAGAACATGACCGTGCTGCAGAACGTGGAGTACGCGCTGAAGATCCGCAAGGAAAACAAGGGTGCCGAGGGCCGTAAGCTGGTGCGTCAGCGCGCTTTGGACATGCTGGCACAGATGGGCCTGAGCGAGCACGCCGACAAGCTGCCCGCCATGCTCTCCGGCGGTCAGCAGCAGCGCGTGGCCATCGCCCGCACCATGGTGCTCAACCCCGACATCATCCTCTTTGACGAGCCCATGTCCGCGCTGGACGTGGAGACCCGTCTGGCTCTGCGCGCCGAGCTCAAGCGCATCCAGAAGGAATTCGGCACCACCATGATCTACATCACCCACGATCAGGAGGAGGCCTTTGCCATGTCCGACCGCATCATGATCATGCGCGAAGCCAACGTGGTGCAGCTGGATACCCCCGAAAACATCATCGACCATCCGGCAGACGACTATGTCAGAACCTTCGTGCTGAAGAATCTGCAGATCAAGATCGATTCGCTCATGAAGTGCGTGAGGAACTGAGCATGACAGGTACGATCAAAATAGGAAGATATGAGCTGGGCAAAGCAGAGTTCACCAAGCTGCTGCTGGCGCTGGTGTTCGTGGGTATGGTGTTCATCCCCCTGATCCGCATGTTCAGCTACATGGACGCTGAGAGCATCCGCCGCGTGGTGGAGTCCCCCGTCTTCGCAGAGGCCGTGGTACACTCTCTGGTGTCGGCCCTGCTGGGCACAGTCATCACCGTGACCATCGCCTTTTTGCTGGCGTTGTGCATCGAGCGCACCGCCATCCGGCTCAAGGGCCTTTTTGCCATCATCTTTGTGCTGCCCATGCTGCTGCCCTCCATCTCCCACGGTATGGGCCTTGTGATCCTGCTGGGCAACAACGGCCTGCTGACCCGTCTGCTGGGCCTGCAGGGCAACATCTACGGCCTGCAGGGCATCGTGGCCGGCTCCGTGCTGTACGCCTTTCCCGTGGCCTATCTGATGCTGGTGGACGTGCTGCGCTATGAGGACGGCTCGGCCTACGAGGCCGCCCGCGTGCTGGGCATCGGCAAGTTCCGCCAGTTCACCGCCATCATGCTGCCCTTCCTCCGCAAGCCCCTCATCAGCGTGGTGTTCGCCATCTTCACCCTCATCATCACCGACTACGGTGTGCCGCTGATGGTGGGCGGCAAGTACACCACCATCGCCTCCGTTATGTATCAGGAGGTCATCGGCCAGCTGGACTTCGGCAAGGGCGCTGTGTACGGCACGGTGCTGCTGGTGCCCGCCGTCATCGCCTTCGTCATCGACGTGCTGAACAAGGATCGGGGCAACTCCGGCTTTGTCACCAAGCGCTGTGAGGTCTCCCGCTCCAAGCCCGTCAACGCCGCAGCCTACGGCTGCTGCACGCTGGTGTCTGTGCTGACGCTGCTGCCTCTGGTGGCCTTTGTGGTGCTGGCGTTCACCACCGACTATCCCAACGACCTGACCTTTACCCTTGCCAACGTGGCCAAGGCCTTCAAGCTGCGGGCCGGCGAGTATTACATCAACTCCGTGCTCATCGCCCTGTGCACCGCCGTTCTGGGCGTCAGCGTCTCTTTCATGACGGCCTACCTTTCCGCCCGCATGAAGTCCAAGCTCTCCCGCTTTTTGCACCTGTCGTCCATGACCTCCGCCGCTATCCCCGGCATGGTGCTGGGTCTTTCCTACGTGCTGGTGTTCAACAAGACCCCCATCTACGGCACCATTATCGTCCTGATTTTGGTGAATATGGTGCACTTCATCGCCTCTCCCTACCTGATGATCTACAACTCCCTGTCCAAGATCAACGAAAATCTGGAGGGTGTGGCTCACACCATGGGCATCAAGCGCGCACTGCTGATGCGGGACGTGCTGATCCCCCAGTGCAAGTATACGCTGTTGGAAATGGCGTCCTACTTCTTCGTCAACTGCATGATGACCATTTCCGCCGTGTCCTTCCTCTCCACCACCCGCAACAAGCCGGTGTCGCTGATGATCAACCAGTTCGAAGCACAGATGCAGCTGGAATGTGCCGCTGTGATCTCGCTGATGATCCTGCTGACCAACCTTCTCATCAAGGGCATCGTCCACGTGGTGAAGAAAAAGCACCGCTAAATCTTTCATAAGTACGAAAAGCGCTTCGCCTTCCGGCGGAGCGCTTTTGCCGTGATAGGGACTTCCCCTGCCGTCATAGGATAGCGGCAAAGGAGGCGTTTGTATGATCTCAGCGGCGCTGCTGCTACTGTCCCAAAGCTTATTTTTCTCGCTGCATTTGGCCGGAAATCCCGGTTCTTTCCCCCAGCCCCTGTCCGCGCAGGAGGAGCGGGCCTGTCTGGAGCAGTGGGCACAGGGCGATCTGGAAGCCCGCAACCGTCTGGTGGAGCACAATCTCCGTCTGGTGGCCCACATCATCAAAAAGTACTATACCCAATCCGACAATCAGGATGACCTCATCTCCATCGGCACCATTGGCCTCATCAAAGCGGTCAACACCTTCCGGCCGGATAAAAATATCCGTCTGGCCACCTACGCCAGCCGCTGTATCGAAAATGAGATCCTGATGTACTTCCGCTCCCAGCGCAAGCTGCAGGGCGAAGTCTCCCTCTCCGACACCATCGAGACCGACGGCAGCGGCGACTCGCTGTACCTGCTGGATGTGGTGGGTACCGACGACACCATGCTCTCCGACCTGCAGGACAAGGAAAACTGCCTGCGCGTGCGGCGTGCCGTGCAGGAGTGCCTGACAGAGCGGGAAGCGGACATCATCCGCCGCCGCTACGGGCTGGACGGCTTCCTCCCCCAGACCCAGCGGCAGGTGGCCGCCCACTACGGCATCAGCCGCAGCTATGTATCCCGTCTGGAAAAGCGGGCGCTGGAAAAGCTGGAACAGGCCCTCGGCGAGATATGAAAAGCACCCGCGGGACTGTCCGCGGGTGCTCTTTTCTCATTCCGTTCTCTTCCAATGGTACAGGCGGCTGTCCCAGTCCTTCATGGCAAGGGCGCCATCGGTGAAGCCGGCGCCGGAGAAGCAGGGCACCGGATAGAATCCCGCGTGGCAGAACATACTGCCGCTGCCGGTGATCTCCAGAGGCTGCTCGTGGAACTGTACCGCCTTGTCGGCGATGGCGTACACCGCCGTACCGGGCCGCAGACGCACGGGCGAGATCATGTTCACCAGCGTGCCGAAGTCCGGCAGGCGCACCTCTCTGGAAAAGCTGCGCAGGGTGTAGACCGTGTTGGCGTCCAGACCCGCCGCGCGCAGGGGATACTGGCCCTGATTGGGGTTGTTTTTACGCACATAGTGGATGCCCATGGCCTCCGTGCGGTCGGCGGACACCACCATCCAGAAAAGGTCGTTCTCCGTCTCGCGCACGCGATAGAAGGTGCCGAACTGGAACAGCTTCCGGTGCTCCTTATAGAAGGCCACCTGCTGTGCCACCTCCGCCTTCTCCTGCACACTCAGGTCGCCCAGATCCAGCTCATAGCCCAGAAGGCCGAAGCAGGCCATGTGGAATCGGCTGCGAAGGGGCGTATGGCGCAGCGTCTGGTGGTTGGGGCTGGCCGACACGTGGCAGCCCAGCACAGACTGGGGGTAGCCGTAGCTGTAGCCGCTCTGGATATGGCTGCGGCACTCCGCATCCGTGTTGTCGCTGGCCCACACCTGGGGCATGTAGCACAGCATGCCAAGGTCGGCCCGGTTACCGCCGGAAGAGCAGCTTTCAAAGAGGACATCGGGGAATTCCTCTGTCAGCCGCTGCAGCACGCGGTACAAGCCCAGCACATAGCGGTGGGCCACCTCGCCCTGCCGCGCCGCCGGCAGCGCCGGAGAGAAGGTGTCGGTCATGATGCGGTTCATGTCCCATTTGATATACTGCACATCGCCGCCGCGCAGGATCCGCGCCACGCTCTCGTAGATATAGTCGCACACCTCGGCACGGCTGAGGTCGAGGATGTACTGATTGCGGCCCATGGCCTGTACGCGGTGACCCAGGATCCAGTCGCTGTGGTCGCGGAAAAGCTGACTCTTCTCGCTGACCATCTCCGGCTCCACCCACACGCCAAGGCCGATGCCGATCTTCTTCATGTCCTCGGCCAGACCTGCAAAGCCGCCGGGCAGCTTCTTCTTGTCCTCCGTCCAGTCGCCCAGGGCCTGCGTGTCGTCGCTGCGGCCCACAAACCAGCCGTCATCCACCACCAGCAGCTCCGCGCCCACCGCCTTGGCTTCCTTGGCCAGCTTCACCAGCTTGGCGCGGCTGAGTTTGAAATAGAGTCCCTCCCAGCTGTTGACCAGCACGGGCCGCTCCTTATCCTGCCACTGGGGACGCACCACGTGATGGCGGACGAACTCATGCATGCAGCGGCTCACACCGCCGAAGCCCGCGGCGCTGTAGGCCATCACCGTCTGGGGGGAATCCAGACTCTGTCCGTGGCCCAGATGCCACGAAAAACCATCCACGCCCATACCCTGCACCACGCGGACGCTGCCGTAGGCGTTCTGCGCCGCGCAGCCGTAGTGATTGCCGCTGTAGAGGAGGTTCACAGCCCACACGCTGCCCGCTTCCTCCGTGGCGCCGCTGCGGCTGACCATGGCAAAGGGGTTGCAGCGGTTGGAGCTGACGCCCACCGTGCTCTCCCACACCAGCTTGCCGCGCAGAGGCTGGTCCAGCCGGTCCATCTCCCGTGCCCATGCGCCGCGGAAGGTGGTAAGGGTATAGTCATCCTGCGGCAGATCCAGCTGCAGGCTCAAAAGGCGCTGCACCGTCATCGCCTCGCCGGTGTCGTTGACCAGCCGGCTCCAGCGCACAATGGCGTCGGCATAGGTGAAAACCGTGTAGTAAAGCTCCAGATACAGCTCACAGCTCTGCTCCTTGAGCACCACCTTCAGCGTCTCGCCACCGTCGATGGCCGCAGGCAAACCCTGCGGCGCGTACTTGCCGCCCCGCTCATAGTAGGCAAAGTGGAACAGTGCCGCGCGGCCGCCGTCCGGCAAACGCACATCCACCAGACTTTCGCCCGCGTTTCCCCACAACGCGCCGCTACATTCCTGCGCCATATCCTCCAGACTCACGCCGCCCTCCAGCACGGCGGCGTTGCCCGGGGCGAACAGGGGCCGGGGTGCCGTGAGGGCGTAGTCCTCCAGTCGGCGCAGCTTGCTGCCGTAATAAAGATGGCGCAGCACGCCGCCGGATACGTCAAAGGCGTAGGCGGTGTGGGCCGTTTCCAGCACAAAGCAGTTATTCTCAATGGTGATCATGGCATGACCTCCCGGGTGTTTTTTCTTATTGTACCATCCCGTTTTCTGGTTGTCTTGCTTTTTTGCAAAAAAAATGGTATTCTGCAGAAGAAAAAGCACGACAAAAAAGGAGCCTGTTTATGACATACACCACCATTCTTTTCGATCTGGACGGCACGCTGGTGGATTCCGGCGAGGGCGTCCTCAAGTGCGCCGAGCTGGCGCTGCGCCATTTCGATCTGCCCATCCCCACCCCTGAGGAGATGCGCACCTTTGTCGGCCCTCCGCTGCGCGACTCCTTCCTCCGCTTCGGCTGTACCGAGGAGATGGCGCAGGAGGCCATCGCCGTCTACCGCCGCCGCTACACTACCGTGGGCAAATTCGAGCTGTTCGTCTACCCCGGCATCGAAAAGCTGCTGCAGAACCTGACTGCCGCCGGCTGCAAGCTGTACGTAGCCACCTCCAAGCCCGAGACCGTGTCGGTGGAGATTTTGCAGCATCTGGGCCTCGCCCGATATTTCACCTACATCGCCGGCGCCGATCAGGACAAGGGCCGCAGCACCAAATCCGAGGTCATCGCCCATCTTCTGGCACAGGTGGGCAGTCTGGACGGCGCCCTCATGGTGGGCGACACCGCCTATGACGTGATCGGCTCCGCTCAGCACGGCATCCCCTGCGCCGGTGTCAGCTGGGGCTACGGTACGCTGGAGAGCATCGAAGCGGCCCACCCCGCCGCCATCGTCCACAGCACGGAGGAACTGCTGGCATTTGTGACCGGCTGAGCATCATCGCAACCGGCCGTTGCGGAAATGGAATCCGCCGTTGGTGGCCTTTTTCGCTGCAGCGCGATACCATACCCACAACAGGAGGTGCTCATCATGCTGTCCAACAACATCTATACCCTTCGCCGGCAGCGGGGTCTTTCACAAGAGCAGCTGGCTGAAGCGCTGGACGTATCCCGTCAGGCCATCAGCAAATGGGAAAACGGCGCCGCCGTGCCGGAACTGGATAAGCTGCAGGCCATCGCCGCTTTTTTCGGCGTCACGCTGGATGAACTGACGGGCGACGCCACTGCGCCGAAGACTGCGCCTGCTCCGCCGCAGCGCACACTCAAAATCGGTATTGTCCTGTGCTTGCTGGGTGCGGTGGGTCTGTTGGTGTTGGGTGCGTTGATCGTGCTCAGCCCCGAAGTCGCCGGACAGTTGAACGCCTCCTCCGCCATCACCCTCAATGGCTCCGGTCTCGCCATGCTGCTGTGCGCAGCCGTGGCAGTGCTGGGTCTTGTGCTGGTGCTGCGGAACAAATGAAACGGGAGGTATTCACTATGAAAAAACTGTCTGTCCTTTTCGCCGCTCTGGCCGTTCTCCTCTGGGGCGCCATGTGCGCCGTGGTGGCGTGGAACTACAGCACTATGCTCCACGGCATCGAGCACCACGGCTACTCTGCGCCGGCCAGCGTGGCCTTTGTCTACGCCATCCCCTTCGCCGTAGCCATCGCGGTGTGTGTGGTGCTGTCCATGGTCTTTCACAAGAAATGCAAATAAAAAACGGCTGCCCGCGGGCAGCCGTTTTTTCTGTCTCTTTTTACTTCTTGATCACAGTACCGTAGATGGTGCCGAAGGCGCAGGTAGCATTGGCCTCATCGGTATCGATGTGCATGGCCAGGCCGTACTTGGGGCTGACGCGGACGATGACGTCGTCCAGATCGGCGCTGCGCTCGGACTCGATGCGCACCTTGACCACTTCCTTATCCACCACATTGAAAGCAGCAGCATCCTCGGGAGTCATGTGGATGTGACGCTTGGCCACCAGCACACCCTCAGTCAGCTCGATCTCACCGGCGGGGCCCACCAGCTTGCAGCCGGGAGTGCCGGCCACGTCGCCGGACTCACGGATCATGCCGGGCACGCCCAGCACGCGGGCATCGGTCAGGGACACCTCGATCTGGCACTCGGGACGGGCAGGTCCGAGGATGATGACGTTGTTGATGGCCTTCTTGGGGCCGATGACGTTGACGCGCTCCTCGCAGGCAAACTGGCCGGGCTGGCTCAGGGGCTTCTTAGGGGTCAGCTTGGCGCCCTCACCGAACAGGATGGCGATGGCCTCCTCGGTCAGATGCACGTGGCGTGCAGAAGTTTCCACCAGAACTTTGTTTTCCATGTTGCTTTTCTCCTTTTCCGTTTTTATATGCAGTTTCAAATAATTGATTTGTCTACCCAATTTCTCTTAGTTTACCATAGCACAAAAAGGCAGAAATGTAAAGGGAGCGGTGCGGAAAGTTCCGCGCCGCTCCCCTGTTTCTTCCCTTTTCCCTCAGCCCAGCATCACACGGCGCACCGTGTCGATATCCGACTGGGCCACGCCAAGGCTCAAAAGATACCCCTCGATCTTCTCGCTGAGGGTATCGCCGGGCAGCGACTCCATGTAGTTGAGATAGTCGCCCCGGATACGGCTCACGCTGCGGGAGCTGCTGATGGTGCCGAAGTTACTGAGTAGGTAATCGCGATCCAGATCCTCCGCCGACACGCCCAGCAGGCCGTTGATGAGATAGGCCACATAGCCGGTGCGGTCCGTACCGATGCTGCAGTGGATGATGAAAGGATAGTTGTCCTCATCGCCCAGCAGACGGAACACCTCCACCACAGCCTTTTCATTTTTGGCCCGCAGCTGGCTGATCGTGCCTTTCATAGGCACCTGCACATACTGTGCGCCGGGGATCAGGCTGGTATCAGTCAGGCCGCCCACCTCGTTGTTGCTCACCTCTCGCAGATCCAGCTCCGTGCGGATGCCCAGCTCCTGCATGGTCCGGATGCCCGCATCCGTGATACGCTTGACTACCGTTTTGTTGCTGTTCTCGTTCAGACGGCCGCAGCGGTAGATAAGACCCTGCTTCACCACAGCGCCGCTCTCGGTCTTCCAGCCGCCCAGATCGCGCATATTGGTGATGCCGTCGCAGTAAATGGTGCGGGGCGCTCCGTCCGCGGTGGAGAAGGTGCCCACCGCGCTGACAGCCACTTCCCGCTTACCCTTGACAGCGGCCACAGACCAGTAGTAGGTGGTTCCGGTCTTGCAGTTATAGAGTTCCAGCGTCGGCTCTGTCACTTCCCGCACCCACGCATCGCTCAGGTCTTCCTTCTCGCTCACCTGCACGCGGTACAAGTCCGCCTTGGCGCCCTCCAGCGTCCAAGACAGCACCACGGCATTGGGATAGCTCTTCTCCGCGGTGCCTGCGGCGTAGCGGAGCACATTGTTCAGTTCATCGGCCATATACTTGCCCATCGGCTCGTTGACAAGGGAGATGTTCTCCCCCGCCGCATCCAGCGTCACCGTTCCGGCCGGGCCGCAGCCGCTCAGCGGCAATACCAGCAGCACTGCCAGCAGCAGCGCGCAAAAGCTTCTCTTTCTTGCAGTCGTCATGGTTTTTTCCTCCCCTGCAGATATATAGGCATATTGTAGCAAGCTTTTCCTCCGGATGCAACCGCAATCACCTCACGCGAAAGAAAAGGCCCGCCCATAGGGGCGGGCCTTTTTGCCTGTTTACGCCTTCTTTTCCATGTTCCGCGCCGCGGCCGACAGCAGCAGCTTGATGCGGTTGAGCTGGTTGACCTCGCTGGCGCCGGGGTCGTAGTCTACGGCAGCAATATTGGCCTGCGGATAGACATTACGCAGCGCCTTGATGACGCCCTTGCCCACCACATGGTTGGGCAGGCACGCGAAGGGCTGGATGCACACGATGTTGGGCACATCGCTCTTCAAAAGCTCCACCATCTCGCCGGTGAGGAACCAGCCCTCGCCGTACTGATTGCCGATGGAGAGGAAGGGCTTTGCCAGCTCCGCCACCGCTTCAATGGGCAGGGGCGCTTCAAACCGGCGGCTCTTCTCCAGCGCGCGGATGGCCGGCAGGCGCAGCTGCCGGATGGCGGCGATGGCAGCGCGGGACACCGCGGCAGACTTCCAGGTCGTGCCCAGATATTCGTGGCGGTACACATTATTATAGAGGGAGTAGTTGAGGAAATCCATCAGATCCGGCACCACCGCCTCGGCCCCCTCGCTCTCCAACAGCTCCACCAGATGGTTGTTGGCAAGGGGCATGTACTTGACCAGAATTTCGCCCACCACGCCCACACGGGGCTTCACCACATCCTCGCGGATGGGAAGGGTGTCGAAAGCCTCCACGATCTGGCGGCAGAGGGCAGCGTATGTATCCTTGCTGCGGGGATCGACCAGCGAGTCGATGCACTTTTCCCGCAGCTGACAGTGCAATGCGTCGGCGCTGCCCTTCTCCTTTTCGTAGGGCCGCACGCGGTAGAGACAGCGCATGAATAGGTCACCGTACACAATGGCTTTCGCCGCCGAGAGCAGCAGCTTGGGCGGGATCTTGAAGCCCTCGTTGCTCTCAAGACCCGAGGCGTTCAGCGAGATCACCGGAATGTGCCCCAGTCCCGCCTTGTCCAGCGCGCGGCGAATGAAGCCCACGTAGTTGCTGGCGCGGCAGCAGCCGCCGGTCTGGGTCATGATGAGAGCCAGCCGGTCAGTGTCGTACTCGCCGGACAGCACAGCATCCATCAGCTGCCCCACCACGGTGATGGAGGGGAAGCAGGCATCGTTATTGACGTAGCGCAATCCGGTGTCGATGGCGTTGCGGTCATCATTTTTCAGCACCTTCACATGGAAACCGTAGCGCTCAAATACCGGCTCGAGGATGTCAAAATGGATGGGGCTCATCTGAGGTGCCAGAATGGTATAGCCCCCGTCAAACATTTTCTTCGTAAAGTGGGTACGGTGGTAGGCCACAGCCTTGGGTTGGGGGCAGATGCCCTGCTCGCGGCGCATGTTCATGGCGGCCAGCAGGCTGCGGATGCGGATACGGGCCGCGCCCAGATTGCTGACCTCGTCGATCTTCAGCACGGTGTAGAGCTTGTTGCTTCCCTCCAAAATCTCCGCAACCTGATCGCAGGTCACCGCGTCCAGACCGCAGCCAAAAGAATTGAGCTGCACCAGCTCCAGATCATCCCGACTGCGGACGAATTCCGCCGCCGTGTACAGTCGGGAGTGGTATACCCACTGGTCCAGCACCCGCAGCGGCCGCTGGGGCGTGAAGTCAACGGGCAGGCAGTCCTCCGTCAGCACCGCCAGACCGTAGCCGGCAATGAGCTCAGGAATGCCGTGGTTGATCTCCGGATCAATGTGATAGGGTCGGCCCGCCAGCACAATGCCGCGCTTGCCGTTTTTCTCCATCCACCGCAGCACCCGCGCGCCCTCGGCGCGGACGTCAGCCTTGGCGCGCAGCTGCTCGGCCCACGCTTCGTGTACGGCGCGGCGCACCGACTTTTCGTCGATGCCCCACTCTTCACGCATCAGCCGCACCAGCCGGTCAGCCGCCGTTTTCTCATCCGTCAGGGCGATGAAGGGCCGGACATAGCGCACCTCGCCGGCGCTCACCGCCTCCACGTTGTTCTTCAGATTCTCCGGATAGCTGACCACAATGGGGCAGTTGTAGTGGTTCTGGGCATCGGGCGTCTCCTGCTTTTCAAAGAACACACAGGGATGGAAGATGGTTTTCACGCCCCGGTCAATGAGCCACTGCACGTGGCCGTGGGCCAGTTTGGCCGGATAGCACTCCGACTCCGAGGGGATGGATTCCATGCCCAGCTCATAGATCTTGCGGTCGGAGAAGGGCGAAAGCTGCACAGAAAAGCCCAGCTGCCGGAAGAAAACCGCCCAGAAGGGGTAGTTTTCGTACAGATTCAGCACCCGCGGAATACCGATAACGCCGCGCGGCGCCTCGTGGGGCGCAAGGGGCACATAGTGGAACATCCGCTCTTGCTTATAGGCCACCACGTTGGGCGCCTTCTCCCCTGCCGCAGCGCCGCCCAAGCCCTTTTCACAGCGGTTGCCGGTAATGTGGCGGCGGTTGCCGGAGAATTTGTTCACCGTCAGCATGCAGTTGTTGCTGCAGCCGCCGCAGCGCACGGTAGAGGTGGTATACTGCAGCGCGCAGATCTCCTGCAGCGGCAGCATGGTGGTTTCCTGCCCATGATAGTGACGCCGCGCCAGCAGCGCCGCGCCGAAGGCGCCCATGAGACCGGCAATATCGGGGCAGGTCACTTCCCGACCTGACACCTTTTCAAAGGCCCGCAGCACCGCCTGATTGTGGAAGGTGCCGCCCTGCACCACGATGCGCCGCCCCAGATCGTCGGCGTTGGCCAGCTTGATGACCTTGAAAAGGGCATTTTTGATGACGGAATAGGCCAGACCTGCGGAGATGTCCGCCACCTTGGCGCCCTCCTTCTGGGCCTGCTTGACGTTGGAATTCATAAACACGGTGCACCGCGTACCCAGATCCACGGGATCTGCGGCGTACAGCGCCTCGGCGGCAAAGCTTTCCGCCGTATAGCCCAGAGAATTGGCAAAATTCTCAATAAACGAGCCGCAGCCGGAGGAGCAGGCCTCGTTGAGCACCACATTGTCCACCACGCCGTCGTGGAGGCGGATGTACTTCATGTCCTGCCCGCCGATGTCCAGCACGCAGTCCACTTCCGGATCAAAGAAGCAGGCCGCCGTGGTGTGGGCCACCGTTTCCACCTCGCCCTCATCCAGGCAGAAGGCGGACTTCAACAGGCCCTCACCGTAGCCGGTGGAACAGGAGCGCACGATTTTTGCCGTGGGCGGCAGCTGCTGGGCCAGCGCCGAAATGGCGGAGATGGCCGTCTGCACGGGGCTTCCGTTGTTGCCGGAATAGTAGGAAAAGAGAAGCTGTCCCGCCTCGCCGATCAGCGCCAGCTTAGTGGTGGTAGAGCCGGCGTCGATGCCCAGAAAGCAGTTGCCCTCATACTCGCTCAGCCGGCCCTTGGCCAGCACCGCCTTTTGATGGCGGCGGTAGAAGTCCTGATACGATTCGTGACTGTCAAACAGCGGCTCCAGGCGCTTGATCTCAAACTGCACCGCCACGCCCTGCTCCAGCCGCTGCAGCAGCGCATCCATCTCCACCGCCGCAGCGTCGCCGGCCTCCAGAGCCGTACCCAGCGCGGCAAAAAGGTGGGAATTCTGCGGGTCCACGATGTGGTCGTCATCCAGCTTCAGTGTGCGGATAAAGGCGCGTTTCAGCTCCGGCAGAAAGTGGAGCGGGCCGCCCAGAAAGGCCACGCAGCCGCGAATGGGCTTGCCGCAGGCAAGACCGGAGATGGTCTGGTTCACCACCGCCTGAAAGATGGACGCCGCCAGATCGGCGCGGGTGGCGCCCTCGTTGATGAGGGGTTGGATATCGGACTTGGCAAACACGCCGCACCGCGCGGCGATGGGATAGATCTGCTGATACCGGGCCGCCTCGTCGTTCAGTCCGGCGGCGTCCGTCTGCAGCAGCGCCGCCATCTGATCGATGAAAGAGCCGGTACCGCCGGCGCACACGCCGTTCATCCGCTCCTCAATGCCGTTGGTGAAGTAGATGATCTTGGCATCCTCACCGCCCAGCTCAATGGCCACGTCGGTCTGCGGCGCCGTGTACTGCACGGCGGCACAGGTAGCCACTACCTCCTGTACAAAGGGAATGTCCAGCGCCTTGCCGATGCTGATGGCACCGGAGCCGGTGATCTTCATGCGCACCTGACACGCGCCCAGTTCTTCCCTCGCCTCACCCAGCAGCTGCGCCAGCGTCTGCTGGGTATGGGCATGATGCCGCCGGTATTTGCCAAACACCATGGTGCCCCTCTCATCCAACAGCACCAGTTTTACCGTGGTGGAGCCGATGTCCACGCCTGCTGTGTATGTTTTCACGGTATCCCCTCCGAATTATGATATGGCGCAGAGCGCCTATTCTCTCATTTTCTTTAGTATACCACGAGTTTTTGAACAGTTTGTAAAAATGTGGTGAAGAACGCGTTAAGATTCCGTTTGCAGCTATCAAAAACCCGCACCGAATCGGTGCGGGTTTTTGATTTATGCTGCGGCCAACAGCCGATGGAAACCATCAAAGCTCCGACACTGCTCCAAAAGCCCTTTTCGCGCCAGCGACACGTAGACCGCCGCCGCCTGTGCCTGACAGCTGATCCCCTTGTTGGGGTTGAACTCGATGTCCGTAAAGCCATCGTAGTCCAGCAGGCAGGATGCCAGTTCCTCATGCTCTACCAGCGCGCGGATATAGAGCCAGTTATAAAAGGCCGTCTCGGGACGGGCGGGGATGGTCTGTCCGTCGAAGAAGAAGCTGCGCAGCGCGCCGCTGCTCTTCAGCCGCGGATCCCGCTTGGCGTCCTTCGGCGAGGCCGTATAGAGGTCTGTATACGGCCCGCCGGCGGCAAACACCTTGCCGCCCTGATAGGCACATTCCACCGGCACCTGCCGCCCTAGCGCAGGGACCGTCAGCGTCAGGTTGAACGCGCTGAGTGCCACACCCTCCGGCTGCAGCGATTTGGACGAGATCTCCAGCACGCGCCGCTGAGGAAAGCGGCGCGCAAACGCCTTGTGCAGCGCCGCCACATTCTTCTGCTTCTGGGAAACCGACAGTCCGCTGTTCCAGTCGAATTCCACCGGATACACATCCACAAACGGCGCACGCCGAAACGGGACAAAAACAGGTCTTTGAGCCATATTCATTCCTCCTTATTCATCTGAAAATTGTTTTTTTCTATCGTTTCTTCCTCTTTCCGCTACCTCCTTCCAAAAGGCGAAAAGGAGCCCCACTATACTACAAACCGCGGATTGTGTCAAGCGCCGATTTGACAGATTTACGGTTTGTTCAAAAAATAAAACCCCGTCAGGAAACCTGACGGGGTTGGAGCTGGAAACGTGACTCGAACACGCGACCTGCTGATTACGAATCAGCTGCTCTACCGACTGAGCTATTCCAGCAAACTTATTTCGTTGTACGATGCACTACACTTCGCGGCTACAATTGCCACGGGCGTCATTGTACCATTTTCTCCCCCCTTTGTCAATCGTCAAGTTGCGCTTTTTCTTTTTGCGAAAATATTACATCCCGTAATCGGCCGCCGCCCTTTTCCAAAAAACAGGGCTGTCAAGGGGAGGACTTCTTTTCCACCTTTTTTCTTTCGTCAAAATGCACAGTGAAAAAAAGTGGCCGCCGTCGGTAAAGCGGCCCTCTTTGCGCACTTTTTATCCCCTGTTCTTTTCCTGCCATTTCTCCCGTTTGTTTTACATAATTCTTTCCCCCATAACGCACTACAAAGAGTTATTCACATTATCCACAGCCTTTTCCACAGCGAAAAAACGCAGTATTTTCAATACTTTCCTCTGTTTTTGTCAAAATTTCCCACCACCGAAAAACCGTCTTTCCCCCCCGCTTGACAGGCTTATGTTCGTCGACATAATTTTCTTTTTTGCCAATATTTGGGATGAAAAATTTTTCTCACTTACCATAATCTTTTTCCGTCATAAGAAAAACGACACCCCCCGCAGGAGGTGTCGTCCTTTCACTTATGGTACATTTCACGCGTCCGTTTCGCTTAGATCCATGGTGGCGTAAGCGTTGAGATCCAGCGCAGCAGTCTTGCCCGCCAAATACTCATAGTAGGCCTGCGAGCCGATCATGGCGCCGTTATCGCCGCACAGCTTCAAAGGCGGCAGATACAGCATGATCCCCTCACGGCGGCAGGCTTCTTCCAAATCCGCGCGGATCATGGAGTTGGCAGCCACGCCGCCGGCCGCGGCCATGACGGTGTGTCCGCTCTGCTTGGCGGCGGCAATCGCACGGGGTACCAGCTCGTCGCTGACAGCCCGGGTAAAGTCGTGGGCCAGGGCGGCGGCGTCCAGCTCCTCCCCCTTCTGCTGGGCATTGTGGGCAAGGTTCACCACCGCCGTCTTCAGGCCGGAGAAGCTCATATCCAGCTCGCAGCCCGACACATGGGCGCGGGGCAGGTCATACTTGCCGCCCTGCGACTGCTGGGCCAGCTGATCCATGGGCTTGCCGCCGGGATAGGGCAGACCCAGCACGCGGGCGGCCTTGTCGAAGCACTCGCCGGCGGCGTCGTCACGGGTGGAGCCCAGGATCTCCATATCGGTGTAGTCCTTCACATCTACAATCAGCGTGTTGCCGCCGGAGATGGCAAGGGCCAGGAAGGGCGGCTGCAGATCGGGAAACGCCAGATAGTTGGCGGCAATGTGGCCGCGGATATGATGCACCGGAATCAGCGGCACATGCAGCGCATAGGCCACGGACTTGGCAAAGCTGACGCCCACCAGCACCGCACCGATGAGGCCCGGAGCGTAGGATACCGCCACGGCGTCCACGTCTTTTTTGGTAATGCCCGCCTCCGCCAGCGCCTGATCGGCGAGGCCGGCAATGGCCTCCACGTGCTTGCGCGAGGCGATCTCCGGCACTACGCCGCCGTAAAGGGCATGCATATCCGCCTGAGAGAGGATGGCATCGGAAAGCACCGTGCGGCCGTCGCGCACCACGGCAACGGCAGTCTCGTCACAGGTGGATTCAAAGGCGAGAATGATCATTGCGCATCCTCCTTGTCAAAATAGCGGGTGAGGATCAAGGCGTCCTCCTTGGGCAGGTCGTAGTAGTTCTTCCGCCGGCCCACCTCTTCAAAGCCGTAGCGCTGGTAGAGGGCGATGGCCGCCGTATTGGTGGGGCGCACCTCCAGCGTCACAAAGGCCAGCTGATTTGCCTTGGCAAAGTTGAGATAGACCTCCAGGATCTTCGCCGCGATACCGCAGCGGCGGTATTCCGGAAACACCGCCACATTGGTGATGTAGCCCTCGTCGGCCACCACCAAAAGGCCCGCATAGCCCAGCACCTCACCGCTCTCGCCGTCCTCGGCCACCAGGAAGGCGGCGCACTGGTTCTCCAGTTCCTCGGCCAGCATGCGGCGGTTCCACGGACGGGAAAAGCAGATGCGCTCCAGCCGCTCGATGGATTCCAGATGGTCGGCGTTCATGGGCACGATGCAGATATTGGCTTTCTTTCCCATCCTATTACTCCTCCTCAGTGGCCCGTCCGTAGAGGAACACACCGACAATCACGATCACGCCGCCCACAATGACCTGCAGCGACGGCTTTTCGGCAAACAGCAGCAGGCCCCACAGGGCGGAAAACACGGGGTCCAGCAGCTTGACGGTGGATATGTAGGCGGGAGGCAGATACTTCAGGCCCCATGTAAAGACGCTGTGACCCAAAAGCGTACACAAAACCGCCATACCCAGCGCCGTCAGCAGGTTGTTGGCGCCGTAACCCGTCAGCGGTGTGCCGCTGACAAGAGAGATGACCAGCACCGTCACCGCCGCGCAGCCATAGGCCACGAAGGTATAGGTGGTGTTGGAGATACGGCTGCGCACCGAGGCGCCGATCATGGTGTACAGCGCCAGCAGGAAGGTGGAACCCAGCGCCAGCGCATTGCCCCACAGACTGCTCTCGCCGCCGCTGTCAGCCAGCGCCACCAGCGCAGCACCGATCAGCGCCAGCGCCACCGCCAGCCAGCACTGGCGGTTCAGCTTCTTGCGGAAGATCAGAATACTGCCCAGTGCCGTGAACAGCACCTCCACATCCGACAGCAGCACTGCCGAAGCAATGGACGTATGGCGCAGCGACTCAAAGAAGGCGGAGAAATGCAGACCCAGGCAGCAGCCCGCCGCCACCGTCAGCAGCCACTCCTTCTTCGTCATGCTCTTCAGCTCTCCCCTGCCCTTCAGGAGTACAGAGGGCAGCAGCAGAAGTACCGCGATGGTCATGCGGTAGAGCACCAGCACCATGGAAGGCGCCGTGGACCAGCGCACCAGTACGGCCGCGGCGGAAATACCCACCACGCCGGTCAATACGATCAATCGTTTCATCCTTTTGCCTCCAGCCAATTTCTGCCGCTGTGGGCCTCGGCCACCAGCGGGACGCTCAGCGTCATCACGCGCTCCATCTCCTCAGCCAGCAGATGCTCCACCTGCTGCTGTTCCTCTTCGGGACACTCCACGATCAGTTCATCGTGGACCTGCATGATGAGGCGGGCGCGCATCTTTTCTTCCTTCAGCCGCCGGTGCACGTGCACCATGGCCAGCTTGATGATATCGGCCGCCGTGCCCTGAATGGGCATGTTCAGCGCCACCCGCTCACCGAAGGAACGAAGATTGAAGTTGGAGCTTTTCAGCTCCGGCAGGGCGCGGCGGCGGTGCAGCAGCGTTTCCACGTACTCCTGCTGCCGCGCCGTTTCGATAATATCATCCATATACCGCTTCACGCCGGTATAGGTGGCAAAATAGCGGTCCATATAGTCCTTGGCCTCCGCCACCGTCACGCCGATGTCCTGAGACAGGGAGAAGGCGGAGATGCCGTACACGATGCCGAAGTTCACCGCCTTGGCACCCGAGCGCATCCGGGGCGTCACGTCTTCCGGCGCCACATGGAACACATTGGCCGCCGTCACGGTGTGGAAATCAGCGCCGGAAAGGAACGCATTTTGCATCACCTCGTCGCCCGCCATATGAGCAAGCAGTCTGAGTTCGATCTGGGAATAGTCGGCATCCACCAGCACCCAGCCCTCCTCGGCCACGAACATGCGGCGCATCTCGCTGCCCAACTCCGTGCGGGTGGGGATGTTCTGGAGGTTCGGCTCGGTGGAACTGAGCCGGCCCGTAGCCGTCACCGTCATCTGGAAGCTGGTGCGGATGCGGCTGTCGGGGTCAATGACCTTCAAAAGGCCGTCGGCGTAGGTAGACTTGAGCTTGCTGTACTGGCGGTACTGCAGAACGTCGGCCACAATGGGATGCTGCCAGCGCAGTTTATCCAAAACATCGGCATTGGTGGACCAGCCGGTCTTCGTCTTTTTGCCGTGGGGCAGCTGCAGATCCTCAAAGAGCACCTTGCCCAGCTGCTTGGGGGAATTGATGTTGAAAGGCGCACCGGCGGCTTCGTAGATGCGCTGCTCCAGCGCCGTCATTTCGCCCAAGAGCATCTGGCCAAAACGGGCCAGTTCTCCGCCGTCCACGCGGAAACCGGCACACTCCATCTCCGCCAGCACGCGGCACAGGGGCATTTCCACTTCATCAAAAAGCTGCTGCATGTTCTGCTCACGCAGCTTGGGAGCCAGTTCTTCCTCCAGCGCGGCGATGGCGCTGCAGTAGCTGCACAGCGCTGCCTCTGCCGTGGCCGTGTCGCCCAGCAGGGAGAAGGCGTCACGCTCCAGATGGACGGGTTTGGGCAGTTCTTCGTTGAAATAGGACACAAAGAGCCGAGCAAGGTCGTAGCTGCCCGCCGTGGCGTCCAGGAGATAGGCTGCGATGGCGGTGTCGAACACAAAGCCGTCCGCGTTCAGTCCGTTTTCCAGCAGCGTGCGCACGAGATCCTTCACGTTGTGGCTCACCTTGCGGATGTCGGCAGCAAAGAGAGCGTTCAACAGGGCGTTCCAGTCGCTTTCGTAACGATCGAAGAAAAGGAGCGTCATCTGCCCCGCCTTTTCGTCCACCTCGCACTCCACCGCCAGCGCCCGCAGATCGGGCAGAGCCAGCACGGTGACCTGATTGGCACCGCGCCACAGAGCCAAAGCTTCCTCGGCCTGTGCCGCCGTGGTCAGCGTCTCCACCGTCATGGTATAGTCGGAAGCCTCATCCTGCACCTCATTTTTTGTAGGCTGCAGGCCGTATTTGTCAATGAGCTTGGAAAACTCCAGCTGCAAAAAGAGGTCGTAGAGTTCGGGTTTGAATTCGCGGCGCAGGTTGTCCTCCACCGCAAAGTCCATGGGCGCATCGGTGATGATGGTAGCCAGAAACTTGGAGTGCAGGGCGCTCTCCTTCCCTTCTTCCAGCTTGCGAATGGCCGCAGGCTTGGCCTCGATATCCGGCATGGCGTCATACAGGGTCTCCACGCTCTCATAGCGCTGAATGAGCGCCATGGCCGTCTTTTCGCCCACGCCGGGCACGCCGGGGATGTTGTCGGAGGTATCGCCCATCAGCGCCTTGAGGTCGATCATGTGGATGGGCGCAAAGCCGTACTGCTCGCGGAAAGCATCGGGAGTCATATCTTTTGTGGTGGTCTGGCCCATGCGGGTAGACACCAGCTTCACCGTGGTCTGGTCGGTAATGAGTTGGAGGCTGTCCTTGTCGCCAGTAACCACCACACAGTCCCAGCCGGCCGCTTCGCACTTGCGGGAGATGGTGCCGATGAGGTCGTCTGCCTCGTAGCCCGCCAGCTCATAGCGGGGGATGCTCATGGCGTCCAGCACCTGCTTGAGGTAGGGCAGCTGCATGGCCAGTTCTTCCGGCATGCCCTTGCGCGTGGCCTTGTAGTTCTCATCGGCCTTATGGCGGAAGGTGGGCTCGCGGCGGTCAAAGGTGACGCAGAGGGCCTCGGGCTGCTCTTCATCGATGAGGCGCTGCAGCGTGGTGAGAAAACCGTAAATGGCGTGGGTAAAGAGACCCTGTCTGGTGGACAGGGGGCGGATGCCGTAAAAGGCGCGGTTGAGGATACTGTTGCCGTCAAGCACCATCAGTTTCATGGTTTTGTCCTCCTGAGTCATTTTGCACATACAGGGTTATTATACGCTGTTTACGTCGGAAAAACAAGGGATTCGCACTTGACACGGTAGCGATTTATGATAGACTTTTTGAGGATGCATTTTTTGCACGAAAGAGGGGCTTTTTATGCCGAACCGCCGTCTTATCCGTCGGTTGAATCTCCATTTCTCCGTTCTATGGGCTCTGTACTGGATCGGTTGGGCCGCTTTATGGGGATATTTGTCCGTTTTCCTGCTGCACCGCGGCTTCACCAACTCCCAGATCGGTCTTGTCTCCTCCTGTGCGCTGCTGCTGCCTATCGCGGTGCAGCCGGCGCTGGCTTCGCTGGTGGACCGCAGCCGCCGCCTCACCGGACGGCATATGGCCATGGCGCTCACGTCACTGGCGCTTGTCTGCGCAGCCGCCGTATGGCTGACAGCGGACAACACCCTGTGCGCCGTGCTGCTGGTGATCATCGGCGTATCGCTGACCGCCATCGCCCCCTTTTTCAACGCCATGAGCATGGCCTTCGTGCTGCGGGGTCTGGATGTCAACTTCAGCGCCAGCCGCAGCTGCGGCTCCGTCACCTACGCGCTGACCTCGCTGGTCATGGGCGCGGTGCTGGAACATTTTGCCCCCACGCTGGTGCTGCCCATTTTCCTTCTGGCCTTCGGCGCACTGCTGCTGGCGCTGCTGCTGTTCCGCTACGCTCTGCCGGAGTCACCGAGCCGCGAGGCCAAGGACGCCCCCGCCGTGCTGTCCAATGCCGCGCTGCTGCGCCGCTATCCCCGCTTCACGCTGGTGCTGCTGGCCTGTTTTCTGCTGGTGTGCAGCCAGAACGCCATCACCACGTATATGATCCACATCGCCGCCAAGGTGGGCGGCGGTGAGAGTACCACCGGCACCGCCTATTTCATCTCCGGCATGGTGGAGCTGCCGGCCATGCTGCTGTTCACCAAGGTGCGCCGCAAGGTACCGCTCAAGACGCTGCTGCCTGTCTGCTCCGTCTTCTTTGTGTTCCGCGCCGGCGCAATGCTGCTGGCCGCCACGCCCCTTGCCCTGTTCCTTGCCTGCTCGCTGCAGTTCTTTGCCTACGCCATTCTGGCCGTTTCCACCGTCTACTTCGCAGCGCAGGAGATCGACATGGCCAATCAGGTCAAGGCGCAGGCGCTTATCTATACCGCCTCGTCCGGTGTGGGCGCCGCCTTCGGCTCGCTTCTGGGCGGATGGCTGCTGGATCTGGGCGGCGTTGACACCATGCTGCGTTTCTGCGTCTGCTGCGCCCTTGCCGGCGTGGCTGTGATGTTCTTTACCCTCCACACCAAGCGTCCGAAAGGAGTTCAAACAACATGATCGAATCCTTCCTCACCGTCGGCCAGCAGGTGCTGATGCTGTTCATGCTCATCGGCGTGGGCTTTTTGCTGGGCAAGCTGAAGCTGCTCAACGCGCAGGGCAGCCTGTGCATGAGTAACCTCATGCTCTACGCCGTGATCCCCTGTCTGGTGGTCTCCTCCTTCCAGCGCCCGCTGGAGGCCGAGCATCTGCAGAACTTCGGCCTTACGCTGCTCTTGTCCCTGGTGGTGCACATCGTGATGATCGCCATCAGCGGTGCCGCCCTGCGCCGCGCCGACGCCGACCGCCGCAGCATTTACTGCCTGTGCGCCGTGATGGCCAACTGCGGCTTCATGGCCTTCCCCCTGCAGTCGGCGCTGTACGGCTCGCTGGGCGTGTTCTACGGTTCGGCCTACATGGTGATCTTCAACATCTGCACGTGGACGTATGCCCTTTACATGGCGGCCGGCGGTGACAAGTCGGTGCTGAAGCTGCGCACCGTGCTCCTCAACCCCACCATTATTTCTCTGGTACTGGCGCTGACGCTGTATCTGACCGAGATCTCCCTGCCCGACCTGCTGCTCACGCCCATCAACTACATTTCCAGTCTCAACGTGCCCCTGCCCATGATCATCATCGGTTTCCACCTCTCTCAGGCGGATCTGAAAACGGCCCTGCAGGACAAAGGCGCCGTTACCAGCATCGTGCTGCGACTCATCGTCTCGCCGCTGGTGTCGCTGGGTCTTTGCCTGCTGCTGCAGCTGGACTCCATGCTCTCCACCGTGGTGGTGATCGCCGCCGCCACGCCGGCCGCCGCCGTGGTGACCATGCTGGTATCCAAGTTCGGAAAGAACGCCCCCCTCTCCTCCAGTCTTGTGTCCATCCACACGCTGTGCTCGGCGGTAACCATCCCGCTGATGGTGGCCCTGACACAGCTGCTGATCCATTGAAAAAAAGAAACGTCCCGCTCCAAAAGGAACGGGACGTTTTTTCTGATACTCAGTTGCCAAAGGGCTGGCTGATGTCCACCGTGCCCCAGGTGGCACGACGCTCGCCCTCCACCAGCAGCTGCACCTGCCGCACCTCGCGGATGGAACAGAGGGAGCGCACCAGACCCTGCACCGTCAGGCGCTGTGCAGCGCTGTCGGACGGCAGCAGCTCTTCGCTGCTCTGGGGCAGATTGATGTAGCAAAGGTCACCTTCCACCCGCACACCCAGCACGGAAAAGCCTTCCGGCAGCAGCGCTTTCAGTGCCTCATTCTCCGGCCCTGTCAGCAGCGCCTCGATCACCGCCTCGGCCTGACTTTCGCCTTCATAAATGGTGAGGATCCGCTCTTCGGCCACCAGCAGTCCGCCGTTGGGGAAATAGAGCTGCACCGCGAGATTGCGCACCACGTCCTCGGGACTGGTGACCAGCACATCGTCGGCGCGGAAATAGTTCTTGTCGCGGTAGGCCAGTTCCCGTCCGTTGACGGTGATGCGCACCGTGTAGATACCCGGAATCTGTACCAGCGACAGCGCGATGCAGTAGTCGGCTATGGTCAGGTCGATGCCCGACAGCTGCCCGTAGGCGGCGGAGAAATCCACCGTTGCCGTGCTGCCGGAAACCTGACACGACAGCAGCCGCGCACTGCCCGGCAGCACCCGTCCGAAGGCACTGTCCTGGTAGCCCTCCAGCAGCAAGTGCAGCGCCGCCTCGGCCTGCTCCTGCGCCGATTTGCTGCGCATCTCACGCCAGTCGATACGCACGGTGGTGACCGCGTCACCGCCGCCGCTGAGCAGTTCCTCCTTCACCGGGAAGTACAGGCTCAGCGTTTCCGCCTCGTCGGGGCCGTCCGGCACCACGCTGATGCCCAGCAGCACCAGCAGTACCACGCAAAGAAGGAGTCCGATCACACGTTTCATGCCGTCTCCCCTCCTTCCGCCAGCGGCAGACGCACCGTGAACACGGCGCCCGGGCCTTCGGCACGGTGCTGGGCTTCAATGGTGCCCTCACGGCGCAGCACCGTGTCGCGCACGATGCTCAGGCCCAGACCGGTGCCGCCCACAGCCCGGGAGCGGGCCTTGTCCACCCGGTAAAAGCGTTCAAACACATGGCTCAGGTCCTCGTCGGGGATGCCCACGCCGTTGTCCTCCACCCGGATGACCACAGCCTGTCCCTCCACCGACACCTCGGTGCGGACAAAGCCGCCGGCGGGGCTGTACTTGATGGCATTCTCCATCAGGTTATAGAGGATCTGGTGGATGTCGTCCTCCGTGGCCAGCACCACTGCCCGCTCATCCGCCCGGCAGGTCATGGCAATGTTCTTTTCCTGCGCCACCATGCGCAGCATCCGCTCCACGCGCTCCAGCACCGGAGCGGCCGCCACGGCGCCGGCTTTTTCGATGGCGCCGCTGTCCAGCCGCGTCAGGCGCAGCAGATCCTCGGTGATGCGGCTGAGCCGCTCGGCCTCCTGGCCGATGTCGCCCACGAATTCCCGCACCGTTTCGGCGTCCATGTTCTCCGTCTGCAAAATGGAGTCGGTCAACAGGCGGATACCGGCCAGCGGCGTCTTCAGCTCATGGGATGCGTCGGACACGAAGCGGCGGCGTGCCGCCTCCGTGGTCTGCAGCCTGTCGGTCAGGCTGTTGAACTCCGCCGTGATCTGGGCGATCTCATCGCTGCCCTTCTCCTCGGCCCGATGGCTGTAGGCACCCTCGCGCACGTGGCGGATGGCCTGCAGCAGCTCGCTGATGCGGCCCGTCAGCATGCGGGAGAGCAAAAGGCTCAGCACCACCACGAACACCGCCACCACGCCGGAGATGCGGGCAATGTTGGTCTGCAGGCTTTTGAACAACTCCGCCTGCTCGGTGTCGTATTCATAGGCGTAGATGGCTCCCACCGTCTGGTTGTGGTACACCACAGGCGAGGCGCCGCGGCTGAGGAAGGCGTCGCCGTCATAGCTGCAGTAAAAGGCATTCTGCCCCCGCAGCGCCTGCACGATCTCCGTGTAAAGGGCGACAAGACCTACGGCACTGTCGGTTTCACGGGAGTCATAGAGCACCCGTCCGGCTGTGTCGGTGACCAATATACGGCTCACGCCCGTCTCTTCCACCACCGTCAGCGCCTGGCTGACGTTTTCCGGTGTCAGTTCCTCCAGTCCGCTCAGGGCCGACTCGATCACCTTCACGCTGCCGGCCATGGCCGTCACCTTGGAGCGGAACACCAGATTCTGGGATTCCAGCAGCGGGTAGGTATTCAAAAGCACAAGCACAAAGACGATGACCAGAATGTAACTGAGGCTGAACTTAAATTGTAGGCTGACTTTCCCCTTTAAAATAGTAACCCACTCCCCACTTGGTCATGATATACTCCGGCTCCGCCGGCGTCTTTTCCAGCTTCTCGCGCAGGCGGCGGATGTGGACGTCCACCGTGCGGTAATCACCGGCGTAGGCGTAGCCCCACACCAGATTCATCAGGTTCTCGCGGCTGTATACGCGGCGGGGATTCTTCATCAAAAGCTCGATCAGGTCGTATTCCTTGGCCGTCAGGTCGATGGTCACTCCGTCGCGGATCACCACACGCTGCTCCGTATCCAGCGCCAGATCGCCCACCGTCAGCAGGCTGCGGCTCTTCTCCGGTCTGGCAGCGGCCGTGCTGCGGCGCAGCAGGGCGCGAATGCGGGCCTTGACCTCCAGAATGTTGTACGGCTTGGTGATGTAGTCGTCGGCGCCGCAGGCAAAGCCCATCAGCTTGTCGGCGTCCTCACTGCGGGCCGTCAGCATGATGACGGGCACGTCGGAAAACTCCCGGATCTTCATGCACGCCTCGCTGCCGGACATCACCGGCATCATCCAGTCCAGTAAAATCAGGTCGAAGTCCTCCCGCCGCACCAGTTCCACGGCGGCGGCTCCGTCATAGGCCACCTGCACCTCGTATCCTTCGTTCTCCAGATTGAATTTCAGTCCCTTGACCAGCAATTTCTCGTCGTCTACTACCAGAATCTTCATGGTTCCTCCTGTATCGTGATGAGATCCCGGATCCCATCCAGCGTCGTCAAGCCGATCCCCTCCACCGCCAGCAGGTCCTCCGGGATCTGATAGGCCCCGTTTTCCTCCCGCCAGGCGATGATGCGCCCTGCCAGTACCGGCCCGATGCCGGGCAGCTGCTGCAGCTGCGCTTCATCAGCTTGGTTGATGTCGATCTTCTGCGGCAGTGTGTCGTGGATCTCTTTGTCCTTCCACACGGTGATCTCCCAGCTGCCGCTGCGGCGCGCACCGACGGCAAAAAGCACCACCGCCAGCAGCACGAAGGCAGCCGTCAGGCTCAGGCAGAATATTTCTGTTTTTGTAACCTTTCCCTTTTGCCCCACAGTTGACTACCTCTCATTTTTTGCTATAATTGAGATAGACTACACGTCTGTCCGCGGTGTTTTTTTCGCCGCATCTTTCAAGACAGGCCCATTATACCATGTATGGAGAAAAAACACTATGAAATTTCGCCGCTTTCTTTCCGTTTTTTTGCTCAGTATGCTGATGGCAGCGCTGCTGATCCCCAGCGCCGCCGCACTGGAGCCCATTGAGGTCAATGCCCGTGCCGCCATTGTGGTTGACACAACAGACGATGTGATCCTCTTCGGCAAAAATGAAAACCAGAAAATGTATCCTGCCAGCATCACAAAAATTATGACCGCGCTGCTGGTGGCGGAAGCGGTGGAACGCGGCGAGCTGCGCATGGATCAGGTGATCGCCGCATCGGAAAACGCCTTTTTTGATATGATCGCCGACGGCAGCAGCGCCGGCATCAAACCCGGTGAGCAGATGCCGCTGAAGGATCTGCTGTACTGCATGCTGCTCATCTCCGCCAACGAAGCCTGCAATATCGTGGCCGAGGCTGTGGACGGCAACGTGGCCACATTTGTGGCACGTATGAACACCCGCGCGCAGGAGCTGGGCTGCAAGAACACCCACTTTGTCAACACCCACGGTCTGCATGATGACGAGCACTATACCACTGCATGGGACATTTATCTCATTGCCCGTGAGGTGCTCAAGAGCGAAACGCTCATGACCATCTGCAACAGCGTGGCCTACACCGTGCCTGCCACCAACATGAGTGGTTCCCGCGAGCTGCACACCACCAACTCCCTCATCTCCAACTGGCGTATTCTGGGCTACCTCTACAAGGGTGCCGAGGGCATCAAGACCGGTACCACTACGCAGGCCGGTAACTGCCTCGTTTCCTCCGCTGTCCGCGCCGGCCGCCGCCTGGTGTGCGTGGTGCTGGACTGCGATGGTTCGGGAGCCGACATCAAGAGTTTTTCCGACTCGGCCGATCTCTATGATTACGGCTTTGACAACTTCTCCACCAAATCCATCCTCAGTGATGATGAGCTGATCGCCGAGGTGCCGGTGGAACTGAGCAAGGAGACCAACTATGTGGTGGTTCATCCCGCTGCGGACGCTGAGTCTATCCTGCCCAACGATGTGGATCCCGCCACGCTGGAGCGCACCGTCACTCTCACCAACGATGTGGTCTATGCGCCCATCGTCAAGGGCGATGTGCTGGGCGAGATCACCCTGACCTACGAAGGCCGCGTGTGCGCCACGGTGCCTCTGCTGGCCCAGTACGACGTGAACGCCTCCAAGTTCCTGACCGTCAAGTACCAGATCGAGCAGTTCCTCGGCCAGACCTATGTCAAGATCGCGCTGGCCGTCATCATTTTCATTGTAGCCGCAGTGGTCATCTGGTGGAAGTTCTTCCGCCGCAACCGCCGTTACGGCAGCCGAGGCGGCCACCGCCGCAGCAGCCGCAGCTATCGCGGCCGCCGCAGATAACGCAAAAAAGCAGACGCGAAATATGCGTCTGCTTTTTGATAAGGAGTACACTATGGAACCTGTCATTCTCTACGAAGATGCCCATCTGGTGATATGCTGCAAGCCGGTCAACTACATCTCGGAAGATGACGGCAGCGCCAAATGCATGCCCGTCTGGCTGCGCGAGCACTACCGCGCCGCCGGCAAGCCGGACTACATCGCCACCGTCCACCGGCTGGACAAGATCACCGGCGGCGTTATGGTCTTCTCCCGCCGCAAGGAGGTCACCGGCAAGCTGACGGCACTGGTGGCAGAGCACCGCATCACCAAGGAATATCTGGCCGTGCTGCGGGGCCATCCGGAAAAGGCGGAGGACACCCTCACCGACCTCCTCTTCCGCGACGCCGCCCACAACAAGAGCTTTGTGGTGCAGCGTATGCGCAAGGGCGTGCGGGAGGCCAGGCTCTCCTACCGCGAGATCGGCCGCACAGAGGAACTGTCTCTCGTGCGCGTTCAGCTCCATACCGGCCGCACCCATCAGATCCGCGTGCAGTTCTCCTCCCGTCAGCTGCCGCTGCTGGGGGATATCCGCTACGGCAGCAAGGATCCGGACTGCACCGCCGCACTGTGGTCTTACCGGCTGGCCTTTACCCATCCGGTCACCAAAAAGGCCGTGGATGTGCAGCTGCCTCCGCCGGCACAGTACCCGTGGGATCTTTTCGATGCGGCAGAACTGAAAAACGAATAAAAAAGAGTGACACGGTCGCGTGTCACTCTTTTTTTATTGGTCAAAAATACTGTGCAGCAGCCGCTTGCCGCTCTCTGTGCGGAAGATCCGCTCCTCCGCCGCCAGGATCGCCCGGTAGCGGTCGGCAAACTCATAAAGGTTCACCAGAAAATCCGCCTCGATGAGGATCTGATAGTCCAGTCCCTCCACGTTGGTATAGGTGTGGTGGTGACCCACCAGATATTTTACCCGCCGGATCTGTTCCTCGGTATAGCCGCCTAAGCTGCGCAGCAGCGCCTCGGCCTCATCGGGGCCGATGGTCTCCTGCAGCTTGCCGTCGCTGCGGCCGTACTGCCGCATGGCGTTGCGGATGCCGATGTCATGGACCAGCGCCGCCGTCTCCAGAATGAACTGCGTCTCCTCGTCCAGCCCTTCCATCACGCCGATGGCCGCGGCAAAGCCGTGGACTTTGGTGAAATGATGTACCAGCGCCGGGTCGCGGTCATAGTCCGCCATAGCGGCCAACAGCGCTGCCGTTTCTTTTCTCATCTTTTCTTCTCCTGGATCTCCACCTCAAAGATGGTATCTTCCTTGTCGTAAAAGGTCAGAGCCTGACAAATGCCCCGCTCCGTCTCCTCTTCACGGCTGACAATCAGCATCACAGGCCGATAGGAGACCACCACAATGGCCTCCGGACACATGACGCAGCAGCGGTAGTCCTCCCAGTCAAAGTGCGTCTCAGTGCCGCTTTCGCTGCACTCGGTAATGCCGTCTTCGTCAAAGGTGATCGTGCCCGCCTTGCCGTTGCTCTCCACGTACAGCGTGCTGGCTTTTTCATAGGCTTTGCTGCTGGCATTCCAAACAGCCCACATCCAGCCGCCCAACAGAACACACAGCACCAGCAGCACGATCTTCAACACCGAAATGCCGCCCACAGCCAGCAGCAAACCCTGCAGCGCCGCCAAAGCGGCAAACAGCAGCGCCTGGATCTTCATTCTGCGCAGCGACCGGGAAAACGACTGCACTTTGCCGCCGCGGTTTCGCATGATCATAGCCGCGCCGGAGCTGATGCCCTGTCCCAGATCAAACAGCCTATCCTTATCTCCCAACTGATAGGGCACCACAAATCTCTCTTCGCTCATGATTATTTCTTCCCCGCCTTCCCCTTCAAAACGCGCCCTTACTGTCCCAGCGCCTCTTCCAGCGCCTTGGCCAGCTGGTCGGGACAGGACGTATTCTTAAAGCCGCAGCGGATGCCGCGCATACGCTCGATGGCCTCTTCGGCCTTCATGCCGCGCACCAGGGCAGCGATACCCTGGAGATTGCCGTTGCAGCCACCCAGGATCTGCACATCGCGGATCACACCGTCCTCCAGTTCGATGGTCATACGCTGGGAACAAACGCCCTTGGGGCGATACGAATAAGTCATAGTTTTTTCTCCTTTACTGTTTTCTTTCTGCCACACAGTATAACCGATTCTTCCCTGTTTGACAAGTTTTTCGCCAAAATACGACAGGGCGAATGACACCGTATTTCCTCTCCTGCAAGCCGCTTCGTCAACCTGCCCAAAAACACAGGCACGCGGCTGGTTTGGAGCAAAAACAGTCCCCAGGCGGATCGGGAAACATTTGGCAGCCCGCAATCGGAAGAAACGGAAAAACGCAACGTATCCGGCCCCAATATGGAGAAAATGTGGAGAATCACCACATTTCAAACATGGTAAAAAACATTGTAAAAAATCGAGAAAATTGCCTGTTTTTCAATCAAATAAGCAACAATTATTGAAGATTTTCGGTCAGAATGGTAAAATTTCCCCGTAAACAGCGGTGTGAAAAGCACCACAGAAACGGAGGTTTGATTCCGGATGGAACTGATGAAATATCTGGCACAGGAGCCGTACACGGTATACCCGAATTCCCACGAGGTGTGCGCCGCCGGCGAGCTTGCCATGGTGTGCTGCGGCGGCGAGCTGTATCTTGCGGTCAGCGGCGCGCTGCGCCAGCGCTTTACCGGCGAAGACAAGGGCGGCTATAAGCTGTGCCCCGCCGACCACTGCAACCGACTGGTGATCAACCGGCTGCTGGACTATACGCGGCCGGTGGCTTTCGGATGCGAGGGCACCAGCTTCGGCTTCGGTGACCGCCTGGGCTTTGCCAACGCGGCACAGGTGCGATCCGTGCGCAAGACGGCGGCGCGGCCGGTGCTGGCCCAACAGAGCCTGCGGGAGCTGCAGCTCACCGGCCGAAGCCGCAGCGAGGTAATGGACAGCGCCGCATGGGCGGTGCTGCGTGAGGGCTACCGTCTGGGCTACAGCTGCGACGGCGACCACCTGAAAACACAGGAGGAGATCCGGCAGGCGGTAGAAGACGGCTGCTCCATGATCACGGTGGACTGCTCGCTGGTGATGGGCCGGGGCGGCGCACAGGCGCTGAGCCAAACCGACCGCGCGGATTATCTGGAAAGCGCGCAGGCCGCCGCGCTGAACCTTCACTTCACCGAAGAGATGCTGCTGCAGCTCCACGGTGTATACGACGGCGCCATCGCCCTGAGCCGGCAGGTCTATGACGAGAGTATCGCATCGGCCGGTCGGCCCATCGATCTGGAGATCTCGCTGGACGAGACGGAGGAGACCACCACGCCGGAAGGACACTACTTCGTAGCCCGCGAGCTGCAGCGTGCCGGCGTGGCGGTGACCAGCATGGCTCCCCGCTTTGTGGGCGAGTTCCAGAAGGCCGTGGAATACCGCGGTGATGTGGCGGAGCTCAAGCGCACCATGCACCTGCACGCCGCCATTGCCGCACATTTCGGCTATAAGCTGAGCCTGCACTCCGCCAGCGAGAAATTTGTGGCCCTGCCCATTCTCATGGAGGCTACCGGCGGCCACTGCCACATCAAGACCTCCGGTACCAGCTGGCTGGAGGTGGTGGAGGCCGTGTCCAAGGGTGACTACCCGCTGTACCGGCGCATCCACGCGGCAGCGCTGGAGGGCATCGAAGAGGCACGGCATCACTACGTGGTGCACTGTGACCTCGCCAATGTGCCGGCGCTGGATACGGTGGCAGACGAGCATCTGGCCGACTACCTGCTGCAGGACGATTCGCGGCAGCTGCTGCACATCACCTACGGCCACATTCTGGACATTCCCGAGTTGAAGCGGGATATCCTGCAATTCCTGAAAGACAATCGCGCGCTGTATGAGGCGGAGGCGGAGGATCTGTACGACCGCCACTTTGCCGCCATGTACGAGCGGGCATAAGGAGGGTCACACATGAAAAAAACCTGGAAATACGCCATCTCCGGCGCAGAGCACACACCTATGACGGCGCCGCTGGTGCTGGAGGGCAGCCTGTACGAGCTGATGGAGAAGGCCCGCACCTACGGCTATGACGCGCTGGAGTTCCACACCAGAGAGAACTATGACTTCGACCTCGACCGCATCGCCGCGCTGCGCGAAACGGGAAAGGGCGACATCTGCACGCTGGCCACGGGCCGGCTGTACACCCAGGGCGGCTGCTGCCTGCTGGGCGATACGCAGCAAAGCGTGGACGGCGCCATGAACGGCATGCAGACCTACATTGACAAGGCCGCAGCGCTGGGCTGCGACGTAGTGCTGGGCCTTGCCAAGGGCGACGTAAAGCCGGGCGAGGACCGCGGCGAGGTGATGGCGCGGCTGGCAGGCCGCCTGCAGGTGCTCAGCGACTATGCTGCCCAGCGAAAGGTGCGCATTCTGCTGGAGGTCATCAACCACTACGAGACCAACACGCTGAACACTGCCGAGGAGATCATGACGTTCTTCGAGCAGTACGGCCTTTCGAACTGCTATGTCCATCTGGACACCTTCCACATGGGCATTGAGGAGTTCGACCCCTGCGCGGCCATCCGCCGCTGCGGCAAGCGGCTGGGCTATCTCCACATCGCCGACAACTCCCGCCGCTATCCCGGCAGCGGCCAGTTTGACTTTGCCAGGATCCTTTCGGCGCTGGCGGAAGTGGGCTACGACGGCTATGTGTCGCTGGAGTGCTTCCCCGAGCCGGATCGGGATACCACCGCAAGAAAAACCATCGAGCATCTGCACGACTGCGAAAAGCGCGCAGGGATCCAGTAAGGAGGAAGAAATATGCCTGCAGGAAAAGCAAAAGAATCCAGAGCCTTCGGCAGCCCCTCGCGCTATGTGCAGGGCCCCGGCGAGATCCGCAATCTGCCGCTCTTTGCGGCTAACTACGGCCCCAGCGCGCTGGTGATCATCGACACTTTCTTTTATCAGGAGTACCGGGAGACCATCCCCGCCATGTTTGCCGCGCAGGGCATGCGGGCCTATCCGGTGGAATACGCCGGCGCCTGCTGCGAGGACACGCTGCACCGGCTGGTCGCCTACACCAAGACCCTGCCGGAGATCCCCGATACCTTCATCGGCATCGGCGGCGGTCAGGTGTGCGACATGAATAAGGCTGTGGGCGCCACCTTCGGCAAGGCTTTTATCAATGTCCCTACCTCCCTCGCCACCGACGCCCCCACCTCCACCCACAGCATCATCAATAACGAAGGCCAGATGCCCTATCTGATGGTACACACCAAGAACCCCGACTATGTAGTGGTGGACACGGAGATCACCGTGCGTTCGCCCATCCACATGCTGATCTCCGGCATCGGCGATGCCCTTGCCACCTTTGTGGAGGCCGAGATGTCCTGGGCCAACAACAACGTCTGCAACGCAGGCGGCGGCACCTATCGCCCCGCCTGTCTGGGCATGGCGGTGGCAAAGCTGTCCTACGAGATTTTGCTGGAAAAGGGCCGCGCCGCCGTGCGGGCCGCCCGTGCCCATGTGCGCACCCCCGCCTACGAGGATGTGGCGGAGGCCACCGTCCTGCTGTCCGGCCTCGGCTTTGAGTGCACCGGCGTATCCATCGCCCACGGTCTGCAGGCCGCCTTCCACGTGCTGGACTGCAAGCCGCTGCTGCACGGTCTGGGTGTGGGCTACTGTACGCTGGTGCAGCTGGTACTGATGAATGACAACGCCCGCTTTGAAGAGATCTTCGACTTCTGCCGCGATGTGGGTCTGCCGGTCTGCACGGCCGATCTGGGTCTGACGGAGGAAAACCGTGCGGAAAACATCGCCAAACTGGTGGACGAGGCTTACGCCAACCGCTGGAATATTCAGAACATGCCCTTCCATATTTCCAAAGACATGCTGCATGATGCCATCCTCTACCTGGATGCCTATGCGGCGGAGAAAAAGTAAGGAGAACACGCCATGGATGTGAAAAAGATCAAAACTCTGGCCGCGCGGATCCGTCTGGAAACGCTGAAGGTGATCCGCAGCCGTGGCTTCGGCCACGTGGGCGGCTCTATGGATCTGGCCGACCTGATGGCCGTGCTGTACGGAGAAGTGATGCACTTTGACCCCCAAAATCCCCGCTGGGAGGACCGCGACTGGCTGGTCATGAGTAAGGGCCACGCCGGCCCCGTGGTGTACGCCACGCTGGGCCTCATGGGCTACTATCCGCTGGAAGAGGCCTACACCCTCAACCACCCCGGCACCCGCTTCCCCAGCCACACCGACCGGCTGCTGACGCCCGGTGTGGACCTGACCACCGGCTCGCTGGGTCAGGGCGTATCCACTGCCACCGGCGCCGCGCTGGCCAACCGCATCGACGGCCGCGACAACCGCGTGTTCTGCGTCATCGGTGACGGCGAAGCGGACGAAGGTCAGGTATGGGAGGCGCTGCACTTCGCCTATGCCCACAAGCTGGACAACATCGTCTACTTCTTCGACAACAACGGCTACCAACTGGACGGCCCCACCGCCGCCATCCTCGACCACGGCAGCCTTGCCAAAAAAGCGGAGGGCTTCGGCCTGTATACGCAGGTGATCGACGGACACGACGTAACGGCTATTTACAACGCCATCCAAAACGCCTATGATAAGAAGGGCGTGCCCAGCTGCATCGTGCTGAATACCTGCAAGGGTAAGGGCGCCACCTTTGCCGAACCCAAGCATGACCACTCCTCCCAGCCCACAGCAGAGCAGTGGACGGAAGCCATTGCCGCGTCTGAAAAGGCGCTGGCAGAAGCGGAAAATGCGTAAGGAGGGCAACGGATATGAAAGTGAATCTGCTGGGTAAGCATGAAAAAGACAAGCGCGCCTGCCGTGACGCGGTGGCGCTGACACTCAAGGACATGATGGCAGCCGACAAGAACGTCTGCTACATCGACTGCGACCTGATGGGCTGTATCAACACCAAGCAGCTTGCCGCCGCCTGGCCCGACCGGGCACTGCAGGCCGGCATCGCCGAGGGCAACGCCGCCGGCGTGGCCGCCGGTATGGCAGCTGCAGACAAGACGGTGTTCTTCCACTCCTTCGGCACCTTCTCCTCCCGCCGCTGCTATGACCAGATCTACATGTCCGCCGCCTACGCAGGCCTGCCGGTGCATGTGCTGGGCAGCGACGCCGGCGTAACGGCCGCCTTCAACGGCGGCACCCACATGCCGCTGGAGGATGCGGCCATGTATATGAGCATCCCCGAAGCCACGGTGTGCGATCCGGCCGACTATGAACAGCTGGCAAGCGTGATCCGTCAGCTGCCCCAGGCCGCCAAGGGCGTCAGCTTCACCCGCTTCGTCCGCAAGGACGTCAAGCAGGTCTACGGCGAGGGCACCGAGTTCACCGTCGGCAAGGGCATTGTACTGCACGAGAGCGCGGAAGATCAGGCCACCGTCATCGCCTCCGGCATCATGCTGGATGAGGCGCTGCTGGCCTACGAACAGCTGCTGGCCGAAGGCATCCGCGTGCGGGTGATCGATATGTTTACGTGGAAGCCGCTGGACGAGGAGCTGGTGGTTAAGGCCGCCCGGGAAACCGGCGCCATCGTGACAGCGGAAAACCACAACGTCACCTGCGGTCTTGGCGGTGCCGTGGCAAGCTGCCTTGCCGGAAATTGCCCCACCGCACAGGAATTTGTGGGCGTACAGGATCAGTTCGGCCAGGTAGGTCCGCAGGACTATCTGATGGACGTGTACGGCCTGCGCGCCGCCAACATCGTGGCGGCCGTAAAGAAGGTCATTGGCCGCAAGTAAGGCGGCAGTAAGTGGAAACGGAGGTAGACCATGGGAAAGATCACCATCAAGATGATCGCGCAGGCGGCGCAGACGTCACCCACCACGGTCTCGCGGTACCTGTCCAGACAGGGCTACGTCAGCGACGTGACCCGCGACCGCATCGAAGAGGCCATCGAAGCGCTGGGCTATGCGCCGAAGAAGCAGAATTTCATCTCCACCGACAGCACGAAGAAGATCGTCATGGTGGTGTCCGCCGACGTCAGCGGACAGGTGTATATCGACTATTTTCAGGGCATGAGCGACTACCTTTCGGATAAGGGCTATGTCTGCCTGCAAGCCTACAGTGACCGCGACGCCCAGAAGGAGTGCAAGTACCTCAAATATGCCGAAGAGAACCAGTTCGGCGCCGTCATCATGCTCAACGCAACGGAGACACCGGAGCTGGTAGCCCAGCTGCAGAAAATGACGCGGCCGGTGGTGTTTGTCAACCGCCATCTCCGCTCGGCCGACGTGGACGCCATCACGGTGGATAACTACCGCGGCGGCTATGTGGCCACCCGCTATCTGCTGGACGCCGGACACCGGAACATCGTGCACCTGTCGGGCATGAACTATTCGGTCATCACGCAGGACCGCATGATGGGCTTTCGCGACGCCATGCTGGACGCCGGCGTGTCTTTGACGGACGAGCATATCTTCCGCGGCGATATGACGGAAAAGAGCGGCGAAAAGCTGGCCGCCGAGATCGCCAGACACCCCGGCCGCTTCACCGCTGCCTTTGTAGCCAACGACTATATGGCCATCGGCCTTCTCAACGGACTGCACAAGCGCGGCATCCGCGTGCCGGAGGATTTCAGCATCATCAATTTCGACTCCACACCGCTGGCCAAAAACGCCCGCGTGCGCCTGACCTCCGTGGGCTTTGACAGCGTGGAGATGGGCCGCGCCGCCGGCGAGGTGGTGTATCAGAAAATGCATGCTCAGACCGACCTGCCCCGCAAGGTCATCTATCCCGCCGGCATCAACGAAGGTGACAGCGTAAAAAAGTGCAGGTAAAACGGCCTTGCCCGCATCCCCTAAAAAAACAAACACCGGAGCGATGCTCCGGTGTTTGTTTTTTGTCGATTGGCTTCGCCCATTTCCTCACGCGTGCTTGCGCTTCATCTGCAGCTGCAGGCGGTCTGCGATGAGGGCGATGAACTCACTATTGGTGGGTTTGCCCTTGGCGGAGTTGACGGTGTAGCCGAAATAGTGCTGCAGCGTCTCCAGATCGCCCCGGTCCCACGCCACCTCAATGGCATGGCGGATGGCACGCTCCACACGGCTGGGCGTGGTGGCAAAGCGCTTGGCCACCTCGGGATAGAGCACCTTGGTGACGGCGTTGATGACGTCCATATCGTTCACGGCGATCATGATGGCCTCCCGCAGATACTGGTAGCCCTTGATGTGGGCGGGGACACCGATCTCATGGATGATACCGGTGACCAGTGTTTCCAGTCCCGGGGCGTGGAGGCCCTCCTCCTTTTGTTCCTGAGGGCGGACAGCGCGGCGCATATGCTCCATCAGCGAGCTGTCCGACACAGGCTTGGGCAGGACGAAATACACACCCATGTCCATGGCCTGCTGCACCACCCGGTCATTGCAGAACGAAGACGTCACGATCACCTGCGGCGCCGCCTCCTGCATGGCCTGCAGGCGGGAAAGCACGCCAAAACCGTCCAGACCCGGCAGCACCAGATCCATGATCACCAATTGCGGCTTCAGCTCAGCCGCCAGCTGCACCAGCTGTTCACCGTCGCCGGTGCCGCCCACCACCTGAAATTCACCCGTCTCTTCGATTGTATCTTTCAGCAGAATGCGAAATTCCTCACTGGCGTCCGCCAGGAGCACGCGTACTTCGTTTGCCATAAAATACCATTCCTTCTTACACATTATGCGCGGGAGCACCGATGTTTTTCCCAAAAACTTCTCTCGCCGCTGCTGTATATAATGTAGCACATTAGGACAGATTTTTCAAGGCTAAATTGTTGCAAATCACGATATTTTATCGACAAAATACGCAGTATTATATTTCGACACGATTCGACGATATTCGACAAATTTGTAAAATTCTGGAATTTATTTTACCAGACCGCGGCGGTATTCCGCGTTGATCTCGTGCAGTTCCTTCTCCCCTTCGATATAGGGGCGGTAGATCTCCTCCACACGGCCGCCGCCCAGATTGCCGCAGCTGCTGCAGCCGTCACAGCTATTTCCGCAGGCGGCAAGGCCGCGGCGCACGATCTCTTCACGCTGGGCGCGGGTGGTGTCCTTGATGAGCATGGACTGCATGTTCTCCCTCCTTTTCTCTGTATTTTGCCGCAAAAAACGGCAGACGAAGATAGTTTCTCCGTTTGCCGCAGTAATTATCCTGCCGCGCTTCTTGACGCAAAGGCTATTTTTCTTTATGATAAAAACGATCTTCTTTGCACAGGAGGAACGATTTATGCGATACGAACAGGTTCTGGAGAGCGCCAATTATATCCGCAGCGTCACGGCGCAGCAGCCCACGCTGGGCATCATCTTGGGCAGCGGACTGGGCGCGCTGGTGGATGTGATCGCAGACAAGACGGTGATCCCCTATGGCGACATTCCCCACTTCCCCCAGTCCACGGTGCTGGGTCACGCCGGCAATCTGGTGATCGGCCGCATCGGCAATACCACCGTGGCCGCCATGCAGGGCCGCTTCCACTACTATGAGGGCTTCTCCATGGACGAGGTGACTTACCCGCTCTATGTGATGAAACTGCTGGGCACCACAGGCCTGATCGTCACCAACGCCTGCGGCGGCGTGAACCGCAGCTTCGCACCCGGCGATCTGATGCTGATCACCGACTATATCAGCTTCATGGCCCCCAATCCCCTGATCGGTCACAATGACGAGCGCTTCGGGCCCCGCTTCCCCGATATGACGGAGGCCTATTCCCGCCGCCTGATGGCCAAGGCGGAAGAAACGGCTTCCGTTCTCGGTTTCGGTCTGCAAAAGGGCGTGTACGCCCTGTTCTCCGGCCCCTGTTTCGAAACGGCGGCGGAGATCCGGGCCTATGCCGCCCTGGGCGCCGATGTGGTGGGCATGTCCACCGTACCGGAGACCATCGTGGCCAATTACCTTGGCATGGAGGTGCTGGGCATCTCCTGCATCACCAACATGGCCACCGGCATTGCCGAGAAAAAGCACTCCCACGAGGCAGTCATCCGCATCGCCAACGAGGCCAGCGCCAAGCTGTGCGCTTTGGTACAGCGGATAGCGGAGGATTGGGTATAAGACAAAAAAACACGCTGCATGCGCAGCGTGTTTTTTTCTTTTATCAATGATGTCTTTGCCGCCAGTGGAAATGGATGATCTCGCCGCGGGCGCTGGTAGCGCCCTCCTCGTGGATCTCGCCGGCCTTCAACAGGGCCACGCGGGTGAGATACGGGCCCACCAGCTCGTAAACGAGCACGGAAAAGAGGGTGATGTTGGCCACCACCGCGCCCTCCGGGCCCAGGGTCTCCGACTTCATGGCCATGCCGAGAGCCACACCGGCTTGGGGCAGCAGCGTGACACCCAGATACTTCACAATGCCGGGGTCACAGCCCACTGCCCGGGCACTGAAGGAAGCGCCGAAGTATTTACCGGCCGAGCGCATCAGAATATACACAAGGCCGATCAGCACCACATAGCTGTCGCGGAACACGGACAGCTCCAGCTCCGCGCCGCTGAGCACAAAGAAGAGCACATAAAGAGGGGCCGTCCAGCGGTCGAGGCGAGCCATCAGCTCCTCAGAGAAATCGCAGATGTTGCAGAAGATGGTGCCCAGCATCATGCACACCAGGAGAGACGAGAAGGCGATATGGACGCCGCCCACCTGGAATTCCAGCATGGACAGAGCCACCGTCAGCATCACGAAGGTGACGGACACCGCCTGACGCTTGGAGCGGGAGTGGTAAAACCGCTCGGACCAGGAGAACACCGCGCCCATCAGTGCGCCCAGCGCCAGAGACAGCACCACTTCCAGCAGCGGCTCCAAAATCACCGACAGCAGATCCACACGGCCGGAGATCAGCGCCTTGGCCACG
>SVMH01000045.1 GCA_015067525.1 Oscillospiraceae bacterium
TCAACGACTTCACATTGATGTCGGAGACCGATCTGGATAGACAGGTGCGCAACGCGGATGCAAAGCTTGGTAGATATGGATTCCCCAACATCTACGGCGGCAGATATTACGATGAGGAAAACCCGAATGCGCATAAAATCGACTGCGTTCTCTTCGCAGCTGACGATGCATGCAGAGCAAAGCTCGGTGAGTATAAGCTCCACTGGATCGTAGATGAGGAAGCAGCGAAAACTGTTCGACTGGTATTTGATCTATGCATCAAGGGACTCGGCCCTACGCAGATAGCGCGAGAGCTGACAGCGCTCAAGATTGAAAATCCAGTAGCACATGGAAAGAGAAATGGATCCTAAACAGCGTTCTGGCGCCCCACCAAAGGTGGGTGCGCTCCTTTTTTTTTGATAACGGAGGGGATCAGATCTTGCCCACGCTCTTGAGCCATGCGATCTCGTCGCGGATAGTCTCGGCGCAGGGACGGGTGGTGTAACCCAACTCCCGCTGGGCCTTGGAGTAGTCAAAGGTGTTGTTGCGTGCCAGATTGTACACCGAGAAGGTGGTCATCAGCGGCTTCTTGCCGCTGCGCTTGGCGCTCTTTTCCGCCAGACGGGCGATGGTGTTGGCAAGGCCCAGCGGCAGGAACATGCGGATGGGCTTGCAGCCGCTCTCTGCCGCCAGGATCCGGCAGAACTCGCGGAAGGTGATCTCGTCGTTGGCCAGAATGTAGCACTCGCCGGCCTTGCCCTTTTCGGCGGCCAGAATGGTGCCGTTGGCCAGGTCACGCACGTCGGAGAGGTTGAACGAGCCGTCGATGCCGGCGGGCATCTGACCCTTGACGATCTCGATGATGGTGCCGGTGGTCTCGCTGACGGACCAGTCCTCCGGCCCCAGAATGCCGCTGGGATGGACCACGCATGCGTTCAGACCCCGCTCACGCACGGCGCGCAGTACATTTTTCGTGGCCTGCGCCTTGCTCTGGCTGTAGCAGTCCCACAGCTTGTCCGGCTGGAAGCCGTCCTCACCCACCTCGCGGATGGGCTGACCCTTGGGCAGCTCGGGGATCGCGCCGGTGCTGCTGCAGTAGACCATTTTTTTGCACTCGGGATGCGCCAGCACCATGTCGATGATGTTGTCTGTGCCGCCCACGTTGGCCTTGACGATGCGCTCATCGTAGTCCGGCTCCACAGACACCACGCTGGCGATGTGGAGCAAAATGGTCTCCCGACCTTCGGGAACGGCGAAGAAGGGCTCCAGCGTAGCCTTGTCCGACAGATCGCCGCGGAAGATCTCCACGGTGTCGGGCAGGTTGGGGGCCTTGCGGTGCACCAGGCCCCGCACCTCCTGCCCCTGCCGCACCAGCTGGCGGCAAATGGTGCTGCCAAGGAATCCGGCTGCGCCGGTGACGAGATAGATAGGCTTCATGTGATTTTCCTCCTGTTGTATGTTGTGGCCGGCTCCTGTTCTTGACAGGTCTGCCGGAAAAACGATATAATGAACAAAAAGGGGGGTGCTGCATGAGAGAGGAACATACCAAGCGTCTGATCGCCGCCGGATTGAAGGAGGCGGTCAAAACCGTACCGCTGAAAAAGCTGACGGTGCAGGAGCTGTGCAATCGCTGCCAGATCACCCGCGGTACCTTCTACTATCACTTTCGCGACCTGTCCGATCTGGTGTGCTGGGTCTACCGCACCGAGGTGACGCTGCCCGCCCGCCGTATTCTGCTGGAAAATCCCCTCCACAGCGGACACTCTACCCTCTACGCGCTGCAAACGGCCTTCGCCGCCCGCGATCTGTACTGTCAGGCGCTGCAGGAGCAGGGACAGAACAACCTGCGGGAATTTGCCCTGCAGGATGCCGAAGAGAGTTGGGCCTTGCTGTGGGAAAGCTATCTGCAAAGCCGCTGCCGCACAGAACGGCCGGACAGCGGCATCCGCCATATCCTGCGCTATTTTGCCAGCGCTCACCAGAACGCGGTGCTCTCCTGGGTCAACGAGGGAATGAAAGAGCCGCCGGAGCAGGTGGCCGACCTCATTGAGCGGGCTTCCCAGACCGGTCTGCTGGCCGCCTTTGAAAAAGCGTCCATGCCCCGGGCATGAGCGAGGGATCGACATCATTATACGAAAATCCCCCTGCAGCAACAAATGACAATTCGCAGCCGCTGTTCGGTTTTTGAACAGCGGCTTTCTTTTGTGCAAAAAAGGGAGCGCACCCAAAGCGGGTGCGCTCCTTTTTATTGTCGGGTTAATGCTCAGCCCAGAGTCTTGACCCACTGGCCGTACTTGGCGATGTTGGCGTCACGCTCGGCAGCGTCAGCACCCTTGGTCAGCACGTAGACCTTGATCTTGGGCTCGGTGCCGGAGGGGCGGACCAGGATCACGGTGCCGTCAGAGAGCTCAAAGCGCAGCACGTTGGAGCCGGAGAGCTCCATGGTGCTCTTCTCGCCGGTAGCGCAGCACAGGACGGAGCCGTCCTTGTAGTCCTTGCGCACGGCCACGTCCACGCCGGCGATCTGGGCGGGGGGATTCTCGCGAAGATCGCGCATCAATGCGGCCATCTTCTCCAGACCGTCCAGGCCCGGCATCACCAGATTGTGGGTCTGCTCGCCGTACCAGCCGTACTTCTCGTACAGGCCCTGCAGGGCGTCGTACAGCGTCTTGCCCTGGGTGGCGTACCATGCGGCCATCTCGGTGATGATGAGGGAAGCGGTGACGGCATCCTTATCGCGGACGAAATCGCCCAGCATGTAGCCGTAGGACTCCTCATAGCTCATGATGACCTTGCCCTCGCCGCTCTCTTCCAGAGCGTTCTTCTTCTCGGCCATGAACTTGAAGCCGGTGAAGGTGTCGAAGCAGGCCACGCCGTTGCTCTCGGCCACCTTGCGGGCCATCTCGGTGGTGACGATGGTCTTGAGGACCACGGGCTTTTCGGGCATGGTGCCGGCACGCTTCATGGCGCCGATCACATAGTCCACCAGCAGCACACCGGTCTGGTTGCCGGTGACGGGGATGAAGCTGCCGTCCTTGGCGCGGACCATGATGCCCACGCGGTCACTGTCGGGGTCGGTGCCCACGATGAAGTCGGCGCCGTGCTTGTTGGCCAGGTCCACGGCCAGATAGAAGCCCTCGGGGTTCTCGGGGTTGGGGGAGGCCACGGTGGGGAAGTCGCCGTCGATGACCATCTGCTCATCTACGCAGTGCAGGTGCTTCACGCCCAGCTCACGCAGCGCCTCGGGCACCAGCTTGTGGCCGCAGCCGTGGAAGGGGGTGTAGACCACTTCGAACTGATCGGCCACCTGTGCCATGGACTCGCGGTCGTTGATCATGGCCAGCACGTTGGCCATGAAGCGGCGGTCGGTCTCCTCGCCCAGCAGCTCAATGAGACCCTTCTTGACGGCCTCGTCAAAGTCCATGGTCTTGATGTCGGCAAAGATGTCGATCTGGCTCAGACGCTGTGCCACGGCGTCGGCGTGCTGGGGAGGCAGCTGTGCGCCGTCGGCCCAGTAGACCTTGTAGCCGTTGTACTCCTTGGGGTTGTGGCTGGCGGTGACGTTGATACCGGCCTGGCAGCCGTACTCGCGCACGGCGAAGCTCAGCTCGGGGGTGGGACGCAGGCTCTCGAAGAGGCGCACATGGATGCCGTTGGCAGCGCAGACGCAGGCGGCCTCGCGGGCAAAGATGTCGGAATTGTTGCGGCAGTCCATGCAGATGGCAACGCCGCGCTGCTTGGCCTCTTCGCCCTCGGCGGCGATGATCTCGGCAAAGCCCTGGGTGGCCCAGCGGATGACGTACACGTTCATCTGATGAAGGCCCATCTTCATGGTGCCGCGCAGACCGGCAGTACCGAACTCCAGCGGGCCGTAGAAGCGGCTCTCGATCTCCTTGGGATCGTTGCGGATGGCCTCCAGCTCGGCTACTTCCTCAGCGGTCAGCACGCCGCTGGTCAGCCATTTTTCGTATTCCTTCATGTAAGACATATTGAAAAACTCCTTTCGGTTTTGTTAAACGAATTTATTCCTCTTCCGGCGATGCGCTGAGGATGGCCTGTGCCTCCTCCAGCATGCTCTCGGGTACGCACAGTGCGGCGCCAAAGCCGGAAAAGCCGCTGATCACGCGCCCTGCGGCGCCTTCTTTTTCATAGTATTTGAAGCAGGGGATGCCGTATGCCGCCAGAAGCGAAACGGTCATCTCCGCCTCGGCGGTGCTGTCGGCTGCGCGGCACAGCAGCGCCGCCTTTTCCTTGGTTCCATCGGGATGGACGGGCCATTCGGGCATTTGCGCGCCCCGTGCCCAGAAGCTGTTGTCCATAGGGAAGTCCTCCTTATGCGATCACACTGGATGGCTACTGAGTGTTATCATGTGTGTGCATTTTTGTTCACTGTTATAGTAATTGGTACAGCCGTAAAAAACACTTCCGTTCTTTGGATTCATTCTCACAATCATGTAGCCGTCTGCACACTTTGGGCATTTGAAGATGTCATGCTTGTGAACTTTATCATTCGTCATAAAGTCGCATACTTCTGCGTCATTTGTGCAGATCCAAAGATTTAGTCCGTAGTTCTTATTGAATTCATACTTCAGCGGGAAACCACACACTGGACACCGCAGATTAAAGAGATCTACTACCTGCATATTGATTTCCTCTGTAGACGGGATATTGAAGTCTTTGATCAATTCCACAAGGAACCTCGACGGTCTGTTTTTAGGCGCCGCGATATAGACGCGGTTTTTTGTTCGCGTCATAGCTACATAGAAAAGCCTTCGTTCCTCAGCGAACGGCATGCTGTTATCTTCGTAAGTGACCAGCTTTATGATAGGATCATCTTCGATTTGACAAGGGAAACCAAACTTCCCCTCAAACATATTGATAAGGATAACATTATCATATCCCAGTCCCTTTGAACTGTGTGCTGTCATAAACGAAAGCTTCGCCTTAGGATAACGTTTGCTTCGAATTGCTCCACCTGGCAGCTCTTCAAACAGGCCGGTGTTCAACAGCTTATACATGTCGTAATTGTATCGACCTATCAGAAGGATCGAACCATTATCTCCATACTCAGCCAAAATGTCACCGATGATCTTTTCAACTTTCGCAGCAAGCGCCTTCATCGGCTTGATACTATCGTCAAATACCTCCAGCACGACAGGGTTCTTCAGCCGCTTGGGAGAAATCAGCTGTTTGCGGATTTGCGCAGAGTTCTTTTGGACGAAGCCACCAGCAATATCAATCAGCTCTTGAGAGTTTCGATATGTGTGAGTGATTTTCAACTCTGTTCCTGCTCCCATCAGTTCAAGGAATCTGGTAAACAGAGTGATGTCCGAGCCCGAAAATGCATAGATAGATTGCCAGTCATCACCGACTGCCACGACCTTTGCCTTCGTAATTTCAGACAGGCGTTTTGTCAGATTGAATCGCTGGCGTGCAATATCTTGGAACTCGTCAATGATGATGTACTTATAAGGCAGCTCAATGTTCTGCCGTTCAATTTCCTGCAAATAGAAATGCGCATCATTGATCATATCTGCAAAGTCAATCTGATTTCTTTGCTTCAAAACAGCTTGGTAATGGTGATACACCTGTTCCGCAATTTCGAGGAAAAGAAGCGTTCTCGGGTTATCCGTTTTCTTTCGAAGAATCGAAAACGCACCTTCATCGTAGCCGGTAGTTTTATACTGCTCAATGAAGTTCATCATGAAGAAGATGAGCTTATAAATGTATTTGTCTTTTCCGGTCTCAACAATCTTTTGATAAACTTCTTCCAGATTGCGCGGTTTAAGGACAAATCCTTCTTGCTCTAGCACCTCTTTTAGGTGCTCAATCAGCGGCCTACGGTCACTATACAAAGACCACGTTTCCAGCAACGTCGTCTTATTGGCCTGATGCAGCCGCCGCTTGTCCCAGATGGATCTGTTGTATCGTTCTCGCTGTTTGGGTGTGAAAAGGTTGCTGTACCCACTTTCAGTCAGTGCGTAGTGTTCCAGCCATGCAACGTGTTCCCCTTGCGTAATGCAAAAGTCCGGGGTATATTTTTTGTTTCGAGAAGGAGAGCCAAACGGATACGCGCGCTCGTATTCATAGTCTAATCCATTGAGATACAAGAAATTTGCAATTTGCACTTCCTGTACAGATCTCAGATATTCCCCTGTGATTGTCTTTACTTTCTTGGAGCGCTGCTGCTCAACTTTTCGCACATACTCTCCAAGACCGCTTTTCATGGTTTCGAAATCTTGAGAAGCCTTAAACAAATGATATTGGTTCAAGTCAGAAAACTGGAACACATCCTCAGACAGGTCAAAATAGTAGCCAAGGAACAAAACAAGATTTCGCATAAGAGGCTTGTTGTTGAAAATAGCCTTTTCCAACATCTCGAAAATGATCTGATAGGAGGAGAAATTGATTTCCGGCGGCTCAACCGAAAACTGTTTTACAATCTCAAAAGCAAATGCATGGAATGTGCAGATTTTTGCCGGAATGCCAAGCCCCTTATTAATTCGGTCTCTAAGTTCCCCGATTGCCTTGTTGGTATAGGAGATCACGATGATCTCTTCTGGGTTAACTCTCTTTTTCTCAACGAGATATTTCACCTTGGCAGCCATTGTGGTTGTCTTTCCGGCACCTGCACCGGCAACCAGAAGGCAATAGTCGTCATCTGTGACAACCGCTCTTCGTTGCTCATCATCCAGTTTGATGTTCGGATCGATATCCTTCAGGATATTATCGAAGTATTCTTTCTCCTTGGAAAGTGTTTGCTCAATATAGTCTGTATTATGGGCCGTGATATCATTGTTTAACGTGTGCATTTTCCGCAAAAAGCGTTTTAGAGAATCGATATCTACGCGAAAAACCGATGCATTGTTACACACATATTTAAAAATCAGCTTGTTCTTCAGTTCGCGATAGTAGCTCTCATATGTGCTACGCAGCATTTCTTCGTCACGGTGAGATATATAGTGATCGGCTGCAAAAAGTGTCGTATAGTCGCGGTCAAAAGACAGCAAAAGATTGCCTAAATTTTTGTAGTCGCTCTTACCGGTCAACTCATTTGGGGTCGGTGCTGCAGATGCAGAGAAATATGAGGCTGGCAAACCACAATGCGGGCACCTTTCAGCTTTGTCAGATATGGAGCATCCGCACTCTGGACACTTGATCAAAGCCATACGATACCTCCTATAGGTGTTGCTTGCTCAGTCTTATTTATGATACCGCGTGCCCTGCTGGATCTGGTAAGCGCGGTAGATCTGCTCTAAAAGCATGACTCTTGCCATGTGGTGGGGGAAGGTCATGGGCGACATGGAAAGCCGCCAGTCGGCCTGCTGCTTGAGTGTCGCGTCCAGCCCCACGCTGCCGCCGATGAGGAAGGTGACCTGGGTCTTGCCGGCCACGGCGAAGTCCGCCATGCGGCGCGACAGCTCCTCACTGGAGCAGGTCTTGCCCTCAATGCACATCGCCACCACCGCGCCGCCCTTCGGCAGCTTTTCCCGGATGGCAGCAGCTTCCGCGGCGAGGGCCTTCTGGATCTCGGCAGGGGAGGGGACCTCCGGCAACCGGTATTCCGGCAGCTCCACGATCTCGCACTTGCAGTGGCGCTGCAGGCGCTTTAAGTACTCGGCGCTGGCCTCGGTGTAGAATTTTTCCTTCAGCTTACCCACGCACAGGATGGTTACTTTCTGCATGTCCGGCCCTCCACTTCATAGCATGCGCTGGTTTCGCCCCGGGGCGCCACGCTCAGGCGCACCGTGAGACCGGCGGCATCCAGCGCCCGCTGCACCGTGCTGCGGGCCCGCTCCGGCGTGTTGTTCTCGCGGCTCAGATGGGCAAGGACGATCTCCCGCGTGCCCTGCCGCGCCATCTCGGCGGCAAAGCGGGCGGCGTCATCGTTGCTCAGGTGGCCGTAAGCGCCCAGAATGCGCTCTTTGAGATAGTAGGGATAGGGGCCCGAGCGCAGCCACTCAATGTCGTGGTTGCTCTCCAGTACCAGAAGGTCCACGCCCATGAGGGCGTCGAAGGCCTCGTCGGTGACGTAGCCGGTGTCGGTGAGGACACCGATGCTGCCGCCGTTGCCGTCCAGCCGGTAGTCCAGGCTGCCCCACGCGTCATGGGAGGTGGGGAAAGGGGTCACGGACACGCCGCCGATGGAGAAGGCTTCTCCCGCTCGCACGGTGCGCATCTGATACTGGGCGGCGCCGAACTTGTCACAGATTTGGGCCGCGGCGCCGGCGGAGGCGTAGAGGGGCGTTTTGTGGTGCTTGCACAAGGTGCCAAGGGCGGCGATGTGGTCAGTGTGACCGTGGGTGAGCAGAATGCCGTCCACCTCCGCCATGGAAAGGCCCAGCGCGCCCAACGCGGCGGTGATGCGCCGCAGGGAGATGCCGGCGTCCACGAGAAGGTTGGTTTCGCCGCAGCGGACCAGCAGGCAGTTGCCCTCCGAGCCGCTGGCAAGGGTATGTAGGGTCATCAATGGGAAATACCTCGAAATCGTAGTGAAAAACGGCGTTCACAGGGGATAAGCCGAGTGAACGCCGCGTAAAAGTGCTGATATAGATAGTTGAAAAACGGCGCTGCGGAAGGAGTGTCAGCCGATGCTCTCGGTGGTGAGTGCCTCGTCCGGCACATCCACGATGCGGATGTCGGCGCCCACAGAGCGCAGCTTGCCCACCAGATCTTCATAGCCGCGCTCGATGAACTGCACGTTGCTGATCTCGGTGGTGCCCTTGGCGGCCAGAGCGGCCACCACCATGGCGGCGCCGGCGCGCAGGTCGCAGGCCTCCACGGGTGCGCCCTCAAAGCAGTCCACACCCTCGATGACGGCCACGCGGCCATCCACCTGGATCTGGGCGCCCAGACGACGGAGCTCGTCCACATAGCGGAAGCGGTTGCTCCACACGGCCTCGGTCACAAGGCTGGTGCCCTGTGCCAGAGACAGGACAGCGGCGATCTGGGGCTGCATGTCGGTGGGGAAGCCGGGATAGGGTTGGGTCTTGACGTTGGTGCGCTGCAGGGGGCCGGTACGGCGTACCAGCAGCGTGTCGTCCATCTCCTCCACGTAAACGCCCATCTCCATCAGCTTGGCGCTGATGCACTCCATGTGCTTGGGGATGATGTTCTTGATGAGCAGCTGGCCGCCGGTGGCAGCCACAGCCGTCATGTAAGTGCCTGCCTCGATCTGGTCGGGGATGATGCAGTAGGTGCCGCCATTGAGCCGCTCCACGCCGCGGACCTTGATGGTGTCCGTGCCGGCGCCCTTGATGTCGGCGCCCATGGAGTTGAGGAAATTGGCCAGATCCACGATGTGGGGTTCTTTGGCGCAGTTTTCGATGACGGTGGTGCCTTCGGCGAGAGCCGCGGCCATCATCACGTTCATGGTGGCGCCCACGCTCACCACGTCCAGATACACATTGGCACCCTGCAGGCGGCCGCTGGCGCTCTTGGCGGCAGCGTGGACATAGTTTCCCTCGGTGACCTCGGCGCCCAGCGCCTTGAAGCCCTTGACATGCTGGTCGATGGGGCGCACGCCGAAGTTGCAGCCGCCGGGCATGGCCACGGAGGCCTGACCGAAACGGCCCAGCAGCGCGCCGATCAGGTAGTAGGAGGCGCGGATCTTGCGCACCATGTCGGGCGAAGGCTTGGTGGAGTGGATGTGGCGGCTGTCGATCTCCACAGCGTGCTGGTTGAGAACGCGCACCTTGGCGCCCAGCTCGTCGAGAATGGAGAACAGCAGCGTCACGTCGCTGATCTGGGGGATGTTTTCGATGCGGCATACGCCGTCCACCATCAGCGCGGCGGGGATGATGGCCACGGCGGCGTTTTTGGCGCCGCTGATGGTGATCTCGCCGAACAGCGGATGGTTACCGTTGATGATATACTGATTCAAAACAGGCACCCTCTCTTAAGGTCATACTTTGGCGGTACATAGCATGCCCGCCCACGAAAAGCTTCATACCGTGTCTGTCCGGGCATCCGCGCCGAAAGACAAAGCGGCGCAGAAACAGCGGCGGCGCAAACGCGCAAAAGGCCCGCGTGCGGGCATGACAACACCGCTGCCCAGAACTTGGGAAGCGAAAAGCAGTTTTATACAACAGATAGTATACCACAAATTTTCATAAAAGCAATGAAAAACTGTCTGCCGCGCCCGATTTGTCGAAATTTGCGCCGCAGCCGCCGCCGTGCCACTTAAAGTTGCCGGAAAACGGCGCCGCGCAACTTCAGGTTGGTGGATTTTCCCCGCCGCCGCGCCTATAGTGGTGCCATCCCCGCCATGGCGCCTCCGGAACGATTTTTTGTCAGATAGATGGAGACAATTTGTAAAATATACTTGACAAAGTGTAAGATGAGTGGTATCCTCGCCTCAAGAAAACCTTGAGGAGGAATTGCAAATGAACGGAAAGAGCATGGCTTGGTATATCGGCTTCGCGGTGGGTATTCTGGCGGTGGTCATCATCTGCCTGGTCGTCCGTGCGGTGCAGAAGCGCCGCGGTGTTACCCCCAGCGACTATGACGAGCGCCAGCAGGTGCAGCGGGGCGCCGCCGCCCAGCGGGCATTTGTCACGCTTTTGCTGCTGCTGTGCGTCAACGGCATCGTCTCCGGCGCGCTGGATGTCCACTGGGCTCAGCCCGGTGTGGACAGCTTTTTGTGTATGTTCGCCTCTGTGGCGGTGTTCGTGGTGGAGTGCATCTGCCGCGACGCCTACTTTACCGTCTCCCAGACACCCCGCAGCGGCATCACCATCTTCACACTGGTGACGCTGTGCCAGCTGCCCGCCACCATCATGCATGCCGTGGACGGTGACTTTGTGGCGGACGGTCAGCTGACGCTGGCGGTCATCAACCCCGCCTGTATGGTGGTCTTCGCCGTTGCGCTGGTGGCCATCCTGATCAAGCGCAGCCGTGACAAGCGGGAGGACGAGGAATGAAAAATCTCAAGCTCAAGGCCGCCCGCGCCGGCCGCGATCTGAGCCAGCAGCAGCTGGCCGAGGCGGTGGGCGTCAGCCGCCAGACCATCAACGCCATCGAAAAGGGGGACTATAACCCCACCATCAAACTGTGTCTTGCCATCTGCCGTGCCCTTGGCTGCACGCTGGATGAACTGTTCTGGACCGAGGAGGAATAAAAAAATGAGTCTGATCGTCAATCATCTGACCAAACGCTACGGACAAAAAATCGTGGTGGATGACCTGAGCTTTGCCATGGAAGGCCCCGGCGTGTACGCCTTGCTGGGCACCAACGGCGCCGGCAAGACCACCAGCATCCGCATGATGCTGAATATGCTCTCCCGCGACGGCGGCGAGGTGCTGTGGAACGGAAAGCCCCTGGATATCGCCACGTGCAACGTGGGCTATCTGGCCGAGGAGCGGGGCCTTTACCCCAAGTATGAGCTGATGGACCAGCTGCTCTACTTCGCGTCCCTGCGGGGCGTGAAGGCCGAGGAGGCGAAGCGCCGCATCCGCTACTGGGCGCAGCGTCTGGAGGTGGAGGAGTATCTCTACCCGAACGAGCGCAAGATCGCGCCCGAAGCCGCCCTTATGGGGCAGAAGCGCCGCGGCGTGTCCTTTGGCGGCGGCGTCAAAAAGCAAAAGCCCATCAAGGCCGACCAGCTCTCCAAGGGCAACCAGCAGAAGATCCAGTTCATCACCGCCCTCATCTCCGACCCGGAACTGCTGATCCTCGATGAGCCTCTCTCCGGCCTCGATCCGGTGAATACGGACCTTTTTAAGGCCATCATCCGCGAGGAGATCGATAAGGGAAAGTATCTCATCATGTCCAGCCACCAGATGGCCACGGTGGAGGAATTCTGCACCGATATCACCATCCTCGACCGCTCCAAAACGGTGCTGCAGGGCCATCTGAACGACATCAAGAAAAGTAGGGGCCGCGTGAATTTGTCACTGAAGGTGGAGCAGGACATCGCCCCCTACATCGCCGCGCAGGGCATCACCGTTCTTGCGGAAAAGGAGCATGAATACCGCCTGCGCGTCACCGGTGAGCAGCAGGCCAACGCCCTGCTGGGCAGCCTCATCGCCGCGGGCGTCAGCATCGTTACCTTTGACCTGCGCGAGCCCAGCCTCCACGAGATCTTTGTGGAAACGGTGGGAGGGGAGGCGGATGCGGATGCGTGAGCAGCTTGCCGGTACCCGTCAGGTCTTTTCCTTCACCCTGCGCCAGTTCTTCCGCAGCCGCGCCAACAATATCTCCCTCATCGTCTCACTGCTGGTGATCCTGGCCAGTATGCCGGTCATGACCTACATTCAGGGCGGCGAGGCCCAGACGGAGGAGCTGCCCCGGGCCGCGGTAAGCGCCGTGGCGCTGGATAACCAGACCGACCTGACGCTGTCCATCGCGCCCCTTGCGCAGGATGCCTACTGGCGCGGCGTTACCCTTACCGACGGTCCCTCCGCCGATGCCGACGCCGTGGCCACCGTTACCGTATCCGGCGGCGACTACCGCGTCACCCTTACCGGCAAGGCCGGGGAGGAGGACATGGACTACCTGCGCTGGAGCGTCGTCTCGCTGGTGGAGGACGCCCGTATTGCTGCTGCCGGCATCACCGACGCGCAGCTGGAGATCCTCTGGGGCGAGTACGGCGTGGTGCTGCCGGATTCGATGCGGCCGGTGGAGGACGTCGCCATCGACGACTGGGAAGAGGACGACTTCATGGACGGCTTCTGGGTGCAGTACGGCTACGCCATCGTGGTGATGATGCTGTGCCTGCTGTC
>SVMH01000046.1 GCA_015067525.1 Oscillospiraceae bacterium
ACTGCATCGCCGACGGCGAGACCAAGTACACCTGCACCGGCTGCGGCTTGACGCGCAACGAGGTGGTGCCCATGAACGGCATCCACACCTATGACCACGGCTGCGACAACGACTGCAACGTCTGCGGTGCTACCCGCGTCACCTCCCACAAGTATTCCACCGACTGGAGCAGCAACAAGTCCGGCCACTGGCACAAGTGCGTCAACTGCGGCGACAAGCAGGCCGCTGCCGCCCATGTCCCCGGTCCCGAGGCCACGGAGGAGACGCCCCAGACCTGCACCGTCTGCGGTTACATCCTCAAGCCCACACTGAAGCATGAGCATGACTTCGCCGCCGCCCTCACCGGCGACGAGTCCGGCCACTGGTACGCCTGCGCCTCCTGCGCCGAGCAGAAGGACTTCACCGCCCACGATTTCGTCAACGACTGCGACACCACGTGCGACGATTGCGGCTTTGAGCGCCTGACAGAGCATGTGTGGAGCGAAGAGTGGACGGGCGATGAAAACGGCCACTTCCACGCCTGCACCGTCTGCGGCGAAAAGCAGACCGAGAGCATGAGCGGCCACGACTTCCGCCGCGGCGTCTGCAAGGTCTGCGCGGCTGAGGATCCCGACTATGAGCCCATGTCCCCCGTCCTCATCGCCCTGATCGCCGCGGCAGGCTGCGCCGCCGTAGCCGCCCCCGTCATCGTGCTGGGCAAGAAGAAAAAGAAGTCTCAGGCGTAAGAGACGCCTGTATCCAAAAAAGAGCACCCCGCGGGGTGCTCTTTTTTTGCGTCCCGCACCACGCTCCCTACACCGCGCCCACTCTCCCCCTCTCCACCAATCATATCCACTGTCTCTTATATTGTTGGTTTACCATAATTTCTTATCGTAAACCCACAAGGATAGGGAACGAAAAACAGGACGCAGCCGATAGGTAATCCCCCGCAGGGTCGGCGTCCCTCTCCCGCCGGAGCGGGCATTCCCCCTCACGCGGCGCGCCGAGTCGCCGCGCCCTACGCATCCATCACCACCCCGCACCGCCGTAGGGGACGGCGCTCGCGACGTCCCGCACATCCATCGAACCTGCTCTCCCCCCGCAAACAATTCACCCACATTTCCTATATCGTTGGTTTACCATAATCTTTTACTGTTAACTCGCGAGGGTCGACACAGGGAGATATACAGGCAAGCGGTAGGCCATCCCCCCGCAGAGTCGGCGTCCCCCTCCCGCCGAATCGGGCATTCGCCCCCCACGGCGCGCCGAGTCGTCGCGCCCTACGCGCCCCATCACCACCCACACCCGCGCACCCGCGCGCTCTCCGTGCCTCCCGCACGCCCGCAAACAATAGACTTCCCGTCCTATCCTTATTGATTTACCATAACCTATTATGGTTAACTCGCGAGGATGGGCACAAGCCAAGATAAGGGATAGGTGACAGTTGCGTCCCCCTTCCACATCACGCCGCAGGAAGCGCCTCATCTACCACCACCTGCAAAAAACCGTAGCCTTTTGCCGCGGCGTGTGGTATGCTGTCTGTATCCTGATTCTGGAAAGGAGCCGCTTATGATCCTCCATTCTGACTGGCATATCCACAGCGAGGCCTCTTACGACGCCTCCCTGCCGCTGCAGCAGATCCTCCGGGACGCGCAGCAGCTGGGCTTTGAAAAGGTGGGCATCACCGACCACCTCAACTTCAATGACCACGCTTTCGTGGCGGATATCCGCCGCTCCGCTCGGGATGTCGCTGCGCTGCAGCCGCAGTTCCCCCAGCTGGTGCTGGGCGTGGAGCTGACGCCCATCGAAAAGCCCCTCTTTGACTACATCGCCAAAACCGGCAGCCGCGACGGCTACGAGCCGCCTGCCACCGACAAACCCTACGACATCGAGCTGCCCATGACCCTGTCCCAGCTCAAGGCGCTGGGCATCCGCTACGCCGTGGGCGCTTCCCACTGGCGCGTGGATCTGCCCCACGCAAGAAAAATGCCGCTGGAGCGGGACACCATCATCCGCGAGTGGTACCGCCAGCAGATGTGGCTGGCCTGTGATGAGCGCGTCACCATTCTGGGCCACCCGTGGTACATCGGCGAGGGCCTGTGGTACGACGATTTCTCCGTGATCCCCGCCTCCATGAATCGGGACATCGCCGCCGCGGTGAAGGAACACGGCAAATATGTGGAGTGCAGCGAGGGCATGCTGTGCGACCCGCTGACTTCCGAGCGGTTCCGCCACCAGTACGCCGAGTTTCTGCGTGAGCTCTTTGAAATGGGCATCCCCGTGACCTACGGCTCCGACTCCCACAGCGTGTTCGCCCCCGATGCGGAAAAGGCGGCAGCATATCTGGAGGCCGCCGGCTTCCGTGACGGCGATATCGGCGAAGTGAAGGAAAGCGATTTGTGGTAATACGGTAACGCCCCTGCCCACCGGCAGGGGCGGTTTCTTTTCTCCGCCTGCGACGTCCCGCCGCGCCCCACCACCCTGCACGCGCATGCCTACCGTCACGCCCCACGCCGCCCCGCTCCCCCACAAACAACCCCCCCTCGTCCATTCTCGCAGGTTTACATAATTTAATTGCGGTCAACTCTGACTCGACCATGCCGCCAATATCCCATAAAATTCCCGCCCGTGCTTGCAATCTGCGCCCCAATCGTATACAATGTTTGATTAAAGATTCCAATACACCAAGGAGGCAACACCATGGATTACAAGATCGAGACCAAGTGCGTGCAGGGCGGTTATCATCCCGGCAACGGCGAGCCCCGCCAGATCCCCATCATCCAGAGCACCACGTTCAAATACGAGTCCAGCGCCGAGATGGGCAAGCTGTTCGACCTGGAGGCCAACGGCTACTTCTACTCCCGCCTGCAGAACCCTACCTGCGACGCCGTGGCCGCCAAGATCTGTGAAATGGAAGGCGGCACCGCCGCCATGCTGACCTCCTCCGGTCAGGCCGCCAACTTCTTCGCCGTGTTCAACATCGCCGGCTGCGGCGACCACGTGGTGGCTTCCTCCACCATCTACGGCGGCACCTTCAACCTCTTCTCCGTCACCATGAAGAAGATGGGCATCGACTTCACCTTCGTCTCCCCCCACTGCACCGATGAGGAGCTGGAGGCTGCCTTCCGCCCCAACACCAAGGCCGTGTTCGGCGAGACCATCGCCAACCCCGCCCTGATCGTGCTGGATATCGAGCGCTTTGCCAAGGCCGCCCACGCACACGGCGTGCCCCTCATTATCGACAACACCTTCGCCACCCCCGTCAACTGCCGTCCCTTCGAGTGGGGCGCCGACATCGTCACCCACTCCACCACCAAGTATATGGACGGTCACGGCAGCGCCGTGGGCGGCTGCATCGTGGACAGCGGCAAGTTCGACTGGACCGCTCACGCGGAGAAGTTCCCCGGCCTGTGCACTCCCGACGACAGCTACCACGGCATCACCTATACCGAGCGCTTCGGTCTCGCCGGCGCCTACATCACCAAGGCTACCGCCCAGCTGATGCGTGACTTCGGCTGCACCCAGAGCCCCCAGAGCGCCTACCTGCTGAATCTGGGTCTGGAGAGCCTCCATGTCCGTATGCCCCGCCACTGCGAAAACGCCGTCAAGGTGGCCGACTTCCTGCGCCATCACGAGAAGATCGCCTGGGTCAGCTGCGCCTCCCACCCCGAGGACGAGCAGTACGAGCTGGCCCGCAAGTACATGCCCAACGGCACCTGCGGTGTCGTCAGCTTCGGCGTCAAGGGCGGCCGCGCCGCCGCGGAGGAGTTCATGGGCCGGCTGAAGATCGCCGCCATCGAGACCCATGTGGCCGATGCCCGCACCTGCTGCCTGCATCCCGCCAGTGCCACCCACCGCCAGATGAACGATGAAGAGCTGGTTGCCGCCGGCGTAGGTCCGGATCTGGTCCGCTATTCCTGCGGCCTGGAGAGCGCCGAGGATCTGATCGCGGATATCAAGCAGGCCCTGGAGTTCTAAATCCATTCCCCTTAACCTCCCCTGCCTAAGGGGAGGGGGACCGCGTCAGCGGTGGAGGGGTATCCCCCCGCCCCTGCGGGGCACCCCCCTTTAGACAAGGGGGGCAACGATGTACGATTACAAAGCGAGGACATACACCATGCCCATTAAGATCCCTAACGGCCTTCCTGCCGAAAGCACCCTCCTGTCGGAGAACATTTTCGTCATGAAGGAGACCCGGGCCCTCAGTCAGGAGATCCGCCCCCTGCGCATCCTCCTTCTGAACCTGATGCCCAAGAAAATTGAAACCGAGACCCAGCTCAGCCGCCTCCTGGGCAACACGCCGCTGCAGGTGGAGCTGGAGCTGATCCACACCTCCACCCACGAGAGCCAGAACACCTCCGCCGAGCATCTGCTGGCCTTCTACAAGACCTTCGACGATGTGAAAGAGCAGAACTTCGACGGTCTCATCATCACCGGCGCGCCGGTGGAGATGGTGCCCTTTGAAGCGGTGGACTACTGGGAGGAGCTGTGCGCCATTATGGAGTGGAGCCGCACCCATGTCCACTCCACGCTGCACATCTGCTGGGGCGCACAGGCAGGCCTGTACTACCACTACGGCATCGACAAGGTGACCTTGCCGCAGAAGATGTTCGGCATCTTCCCCCACACGCTGGATTATAAGAACTCCATGCTCTTCCGCGGCTTTGACGATGTGTTCTCCGTGCCCCATTCCCGCCACACCACCGTGCCCCGCGAGGCCATCGAGGCGGTACCGCAGCTGCGGGTGCTGGCCTCCTCTCCCGAGGCCGGCGTCTACGCCGTCATCGACAAGGAGAGCCGCCGCATCTTCATCATGGGCCACAGCGAGTATGACGCCCTGACGCTGGACGCCGAGTACCGCCGTGATATCGCAAAGGGCATGGACATCGCTGTTCCCTGCAACTACTATCCCGATGACGATCCCACCAAGATGCCCCGTGTCTCGTGGCGCTCGTGTGCCAATCTCCTCTTCAGCAACTGGCTGAACTACTTCGTCTACCAAACCACCCCCTACGACCTCAAGGAGATCAGCGCCGAATAAAGCAAAAGACCTGCCATCACGGCAGGTCTTTTTTCTGTCAGCGACATCCCGCCCGCCGCCCATCGCGCAGGGGCCAGCACACCGTTGCCCTTTTGGGGGCGTTTCCTACGGCGCGCCGAGGTCGTCGCGCCCTACACAACACCGCCCGTCTTCCCTTCCCGCTCTTTATTCCCCGTCCTATTCTTCGTCGTTTACATAACAATATTATGGTAAATCTTCTGGGAACAGCCATCCGCCACCGCCGCCCCATTTTCATTTTTAATTATTTATTGTTCATTGTCATTTCGCCGCCGCCGTGCTATGATGCAGGTAACAAAGCTGTGATGAAAGGGTGTTTTTGATGCTTCATCCCCACGAACTGCCCCGCACCGACACCGCCGCCGCGCTGCGCCTGTGCGCCGGTGCCGACAAAAACCGCGCTCTGGTGCTCAATGCGCTGGACTACATCTGGACCAATCCCGAGTCCGGCTACCGCGAGTGGAAGACCCACGCCTATATGGCCAAGGTGTTCCGCGGTCTGGGCTATGAGCTCACCGAGGCCGGTGACATCCCCGGCTTCTACACCGTGCTGGATACCGGCCGCCCCGGCCCGGAAGTGCTGATCCTGGGCGAACTGGACAGTCTCATCATCCCCACCCATCCCGAGTGCGACAAGGAGACCGGCGCCGTCCACGCCTGCGGCCACGCCGCCCAGTGCGCGGCTCTGGTGGGCATCGCCGCGGCTTTGAAAGAGCCCGGCGCGCTGGATGGCCTGTGCGGCCGCATCCGCCTGTGCGCCGTGCCCGCCGAGGAGCTCATTGAGATCGAGTACCGCATGGAGCTGCGCGAAAAGGGCGTCATCCGCTACATGGGCGGCAAGACGGAATTCCTCCACCGCGGCTACTTTGACGGCGTGGACGTGGCCTTCATGGTCCACACCGGCGACGGCACGGAGTACACCTGCCGCAGCGGCATGGTGGGCTGCCTGAGCAAGCGCATCGTCTATAAGGGCCGCAGCGCCCACGCCGGCGGCAGTCCGTGGCTGGGCGTCAACGCCCTGTACGCCGCCCAGCAGGGGTTAAGCGCCATCAACGCCATCCGCGAGACCTTCCAGGAGAAGGACTACATCCGCGTCCACCCCATCATCACCTCCGGCGGCATCGCCGTCAACGCCATCCCCGATCAGGTGGTGGTGGAGAGCTATGTCCGCTCCATCAGCTTTGAGGGCCTCAAGGACGCCAACAGCAAGGTCAACCGCGCCCTCACCGGCGCCGCGCTGAGTCTGGGCGCCAATGTGGATATTCAGGATACCCCCGGCTATGCCCCCCTGCGGCAGGACGCCGGTGTTCTGGACGTAGCCGAGCTGGCCGCCCAGGCGCTGGACTATCCCTTCTCCCGCAAGTCCGCCCCCAGCACCGGCTCCACGGATATGGGTGACGTGTCCCATGTCATCCCCTCCCTGCACCCCTATTGCCCCGGCGCCGAGGGCACCAGCCACGGCGTGGACTACCGCATCGCCGATCCGGAGCTGGCCTGCGTAGGCAGCGCCAAGTGGCAGCTGATGATGCTGTACCTGCTGCTGGAGAACGATGCCGCCCGCGCCCGCAAGATCATGGCGGATTTCGTCCCCACCTTCCCCACCGTCCGGGAATATCTGGACTATCTGGACAGCTTCATCTGCACCGGCGACCGCATCACCTATACCGATGGCAGCGCGGAAGTCAAGCTGTAACCCCGTTTCCCCCAAAGACCTGCCCCACGGCAGGTCTTTTTTCGTGCCGCTGTACCCTCCGCACTCCCGCGCTCCCGGACACCCATCCCCCACATAACCACCGCACCAAACACTCTTTCCCCTGCATAAAACGTCCTCCTGCCGCCTATGTCGTCGGTTTACCATAATTTTTTACTGTTAACTCGCGAGAATAGGCAGAGGAAAACAAGACGCAAGCGGTAGGTAATCCCCCCCTTGCATCAAGGATTCACCCCACGGCACGCCGGATCGTCGCGCCCTACGCGTCCCATCGCCGTGCACTGCCGCGCCCCTGCCCCTCACCACAAATAGTTCCCTCATTTCTTATATTGTCGGTTTACCATAACTACTTACGGTCAACCTATAAGGATAAGCGCGGGACAAAAAAGGAGCACGTGCCGGAATATCGCTCTGCGGAGACGCAAGCGTGGCCCACGGCGCGCCGAGTCGTCGCGCGCCCCATGTAGGGGTCGATGTCCCCATCGGCCCGCCGCCCTACACCGCTCCCTCGTACACTCCCCGCGCTGTCGCGCTCCTCTCCATCCCCAAAAATCTTCTCTCGTCTCCTACGTTGTAGGTTTACCATAACTACTTACGGTCAACCCATAAGGATGGACATGAGTCAAAACAGGGACAGGGGCCGGGGTACACACTCCCCCCCACGGCGCGCCGAGTCGTCGCGCCCTACGCGTCCCATCAACACCCCACACCGAAGCACTCCTGCACCTCGCCACAAATAGGTAGCCCGTTTCTTATGTTGTTGGTTTACCATAATCTTTTATCGTAAATCCACCAAAGGCAGCCACACACCCAACCGCGGACACGCGGCGGAATCTGCCCCCCGGCGCCGATGCAAGCTTGCGCCCGCCGCGGCGGCGTGGTATCATGTAGAAAAAGCGCACAGGAGGACGAACCATGGAACAGACATTTCGTTTCGGCAGCTATCTGGTGATCCCGCTGAAATTTGAGGGCGACCATTCTGCCGTCGCCGCCGGTCTGGAGCCCCAGCCCATGACCACCATGGATCTGACGGAAAACGTGAAAGCCATGCTGGGCGGCGCGGACGAGACCGCCATCGGCCGCTGCGTCCGCGTACCGGCACAGCTGCTGCGCCGCCGTCTCACGGCGGATGATGACACCCCGCTGGCCGTGAAGGACGGAAAAGGGGTCTGGCCCATGGAGATCTGCCCCTCCTTTTTGTACATTTTCCGCACGCAGGTGGCCTTTTTGTGCCTTGGCATCCGCTGCGACCATATTCAGGCCCTCAACTCCCTCTACAGCCCCGGCTGCGCCCGGAGTGACGGCGTGGTGGTGCAGGGCGAGCAGACGCTGGATCTGGAGGGGCAGCTGACGGAGCTGCTGCACACATGGGGTCTCTCCCCCTTCTTTGACGGCGGCGCCCGACTGCTGCTGGATGCCTTCACCGTCAGCATCGCCGTGTCGCCCACCTATTTCCCCACCACAGAGCTGATGCAGCGTCTGAGCTTCTGCCTGCACCAGATGGTGCCGCTGGACAGCACGCTGCAGGACGGCTCGGAGGAGGATCTGAGCTACGTCTACGCCGTGAAGAACGAGGACTACGACGCCTACCGCTGGGGCTGCTGCGTGGCCTCCCAGCGATTGAGCTACGTGATGGCCAATCCCGCGCTGGATCTGACCGGCGAGATGGCGGATCTGGCCGCCGACGCCCTGCCGCTGGCCATTTTGATGCTGCACCAGAAGTTCACCTGTCTGCGCTTCACCCAGCTGATGGCCCGCCGCAAGCGCCTGTCCGCCCGCCGCCTGTACCGGCTGCAGCAGCTGCTGCTGGATTTTCAGGCCTACGGCACCGTGGCCACGGCCAACGTGTCCCGCTGGCACAACATCAAGCAGATCTACCACCATCTGGTGACCGTCAACGACATTTCCGCCGCGGTGGAGGATGTGAGCACCAAGCTGTCCATCCTGGCCGCCCAGCAAAGCGCGCTGGAGGATCGGCGGGCCGCCCGTGTGGGCAACATCATCACCGTGTTCGGCCTCATCTCCATTCTGGATTCGGCGCTGTCCATCGCCCAGTCGCTGCAAAGCGGCGATCCGCTGCTGTATGAGTGCACCAAGCTGACCGTCATTTTGCTGACGGTGCTGTTGCTGCTGGCCGCTGTGCGGCGCAAGTAAGAAAGGGGTAGTAACCATGAAATACGACTTTACATCCGTCATCGACCGCCGCGGCTGCGACGCGCTGGCCGTGGAAGCGCTGGGCCAGCCCGGCTTCCCCGCCGCCCCCAAGGCGGGCTTCGACGCCATCCCCATGTGGGTGGCCGACATGAACTTCCCCACCGCCCCCGCCATCGTGGACGCCCTGCAAAAGCGGGCCGCCCACCCCCTCTACGGCTATTTTCAGGCCCCCGACCGCTATTACGAGTCCATCATCCGCTGGCAGAAGGCCCGCAACGGCGTCACCGGCCTTGCAAAAGAGCACATCGGCCATGAAAACGGCGTGCTGGGCGGCCTCATGAGCGCCGTGAGCGCCCTGTGCCCCGCCGGCGGCCGCGTGCTGCTCCACAGCCCCACCTACATCGGCTTCACCTCCACCCTCCAAAACGGCGGCTATGAGATCGTCCACTCCCCCCTGCAGCGCGACGAAGCAGGCGTGTGGCGCATGGACTTTGCCGACATGGAGGCCCATTTCCAAAGCGGCATCCGCGTGCTCATCTTCTGCTCGCCCCATAATCCCACCGGCCGCGTGTGGGAGCGCTGGGAGATTGAGGCCGTGGCCGAACTGTGCGAGAAGTACGATGTCACCGTCATCTCCGACGAGATCTGGTCGGATATCATCCTGACGGGCCGCCACATCCCCACCCAGTCCGTGCCCGCCCTGCGTGAGCGTACCGTGGCCCTCTACGCCCCCTCCAAGACCTTCAATCTGGCGGGCCTTGTGGGCAGCTACCATGTGGTGTACAACGACGAGCTCCGCGCCGCCCTGCGCCGTCAGGGCAGTTTGAGCCACTATAATAACGGCAATGTCCTCTCCATGCACGCCCTCATGGCAGGCTACAGCTGCCACGGCGCCGACTGGGTCAATGCCCTGTGTGAGACCATCCGCACCAACGTGGACTTCGCCTGCGATTTCATCGAAAAAAACTTCCCCGGCGTCTCCGTGGCCCGTCCGCAGGGTACTTATATGCTGTTCATCGACTGCACCGCGTGGTGCGCTGACCACGGCGTCACCCTCGATGAGCTGATCCGCCGCGGCTGGGACGTGGGCGTTGCGTGGCAGGATGGCCGCCCCTTCCACGGGAACTGCCACATCCGCATGAATCTGGCCCTGCCTCTCAGCCGCGTGCAGGAGGCCTTTGACCGGCTGGAGAAATACGTGTTTATTTGAAAACCGTAGGGGACGGCGCTTGCCGACGTCCCGCCCCATGATTCATCGTTTCGGAAAGGAGCCACCCTATGTCTTTCGCCGAAAACTGCCTCATCTGCGGTGCGCCGCTGGAATATCTGGCCCATGATGAGGTCATGACCTGCGCCCTGTGCGGCAAACAAGAGCCCAGCAAGACCCGCTGCACGGCGGGCCACTATGTCTGCAACGACTGCCATACCCAGGGCATGGATGCCATGACCGCCCTGTGCCTTGCCTACGAAGGCCGCGACCCCATGCCGCTGCTGCTGCAGCTGATGGACCAGCCCTGGTGCCACATGCACGGCCCCGAGCACCATGTGATGGTGGGCGCCGCGCTGCTGACGGCTTACCGCAACGCCGGCGGCGATCTGGATCTCCCCGCCGCCCTCACGGAGATGCTGCGCCGCGGCCGTCAGGTCCCCGGCGGCGCCTGCGGCTTCTGGGGTGCCTGCGGCGCGGGAGTCAGCGCCGGTATGTTCGTCTCCATCGCCACCGCCGCCACGCCTTTGAGCGCGGAGAGCTGGGGTCTTGCCAACACCATGACCTCCCGCGCCCTTGGTGCCATCGGCGCCGTGGGCGGCCCGCGGTGCTGCAAGCGGGACTCCTTCCTGGCCGTGCAGGCCGCCGCGGAATTCTGCCGCGAAAAGCTGGGCGTAGCCATGGACTGCTCCACGCCCACCTGCCCCCATTCCCGCCGCAACGCCCAATGCCTGGAGGCCAACTGCCCCTTCCACCCGTGATTCCCGCCCCTTCTGCCCCCCTTGCCTAAAGGGGGGTGGCGCGCAGCGCCGGGGGGATTCCTAACGCCGCACGCCCGATCCACCCCAATTCTCGCACTGCGGGAGTGATTCCCGCCCCCTTCTGCCCCCCTTGCCTAAAGGGGGGTGGCGCGCAGCGCCGGGGGGATTCCTAACGCCACACGCTCGATCCGCCCGTAATTCTCGCACTGCGGGAGTGATTCCCGCCCCCGGGGGTGTACTTTTTTCTCCCGCCATGGGAGAATGAGGCTGCAAAGAGCTCTTGCACATCCCCAAAGGAGGACCCCACCATGGAAAAAATGACCATTGGCAAATTCATCGCCGCCCTGCGCCGCGCCAGCGGCATGACCCAGAAGGAGCTGGGCGAGCGGCTCTACGTCTCCGACAAAACCGTCAGCCGCTGGGAGCGGGACGAGTGCACGCCGGAGCTGAACCTGATTCCCGCCATCGCCGAGATCTTCGGCGTCACCTCCGACGAGCTGCTGCGGGGCCAGCGCCGCACCGACGCAGCCGACGCCCCCGACGCCGCCGCCCGTCTGAAGACCAAGTCCGACAAGCAGTGGCGCGCCTTGCTGCAGCGCCGCACCACCCACTTCCGTAACCTCTCCCTCATTTCCCGCGGCATCGCCCTTCTGGGCCTCATCGCCGCCGCCATCTGCGACCTGTGCTTTACCCACGCACTGCTGGGCTTCTGCTTAGGACTGGTGTTCCTCATGGCCGCCGGCATCTCGCAGCTGTGCTTTGCCGCCTCCGCCCGTCTGCACCCCGACGAGGACGAGCCGGAGCGCCACGGCGACATCCGCGCCTTCAACGAATCCCTGACGACTACCTCCGTGTCGGTCTTTGCCCTCATCGGCGGCGTGCTGGCCTTTACGCTGCCCCTGCTGCTGGTGGAGACGTATTACGGCCTTACCACCGGCAGCTGGCTGCTGTTGGGCCTCATCACGCTGGCCGTGGCCCTCGTGATCGGCCACCTCGTCTATGTGCTGGTCATCCGCCCCGCCCTCACCCGCCGGGGCCTGCTGAGGGAAACCGCTGCGGAAACAGCGGCACGGGAGAAGAAACTACTGAAAAAATTCCTCAAAATCGCAGCCGGTGCCACCGCCGCCTGCCTTGTGCTGGCCTTCGCCGCACAGGCCGCAGGCCCCCGCCTCTTTGCCAAGCCGGAGGAGTTCACCTCGTGGGCGGTGTTTGAGGACTACATGCGCACCACCGCCCTGCTGGAGACCCGGGAAGAATGGGAGGGTGACGGCTATACCGTGGAATATCTCCCCGGCGGCTATCAGGTGCTGGACGGCAAGGAGCCCGTCACCGGCCATGTCACCTTCCTTACCGACACCATCACCGACGAGGCGGGTAACGTGCTGTGCACCTATCCTGTGTGCGACAGCATCAGTCTGGTCTCCTGCGCTTTCGACAAGTCGGACGACGGCCTGCCGGTCAAGGTCTGGACACAGGACGCCATGCGCCGCGGCTACGGCTGGACGCAAAGCATCTGCGACGCGCTGTATCTGGCCGCCGGTGCCGCGTGGGTGGTCTGCGCCGCCGCGTACCTCATCCGCCGCAAAAAAGCATAAGGCCAAAAAGGCCGCCCTCCGGGGCGGTCTTTTGTTGCGATGCACCGCGCCAAGGGGCCCCCTGCGTAGGGGGATGAGCAGCGCAAAGCGCCCGAGGGGTCGTTCTGCACCCGTCCACCCCCGCCGCACCAAACCCTGTCGCGCCGCTGCACTCCCACCGCGCCGCACCCCCACCGCGCCGCTCTTCCCTCCACGCCATTCTCCTCCCCC
>SVMH01000047.1 GCA_015067525.1 Oscillospiraceae bacterium
AGGGAGAAGGCCATGTTGTCATACACGGTCATGTGGGGATACAGAGCGTAGTTCTGGAAGACCATGGCGATGTTACGGTCCTTGGGCTCCACGTCGTTCATCAGCTTGTCGCCGATCCACAGCTCGCCCTCGGAGATGTCTTCCAGACCGGCGATCATACGCAGGGTGGTGGACTTACCGCAGCCGGAAGGACCGACCAGAACGATGAATTCCTTGTCGGCGATGTGCAGGTTGAACTCCTGAACGGCGACAACGCCCTGCTCGGTAACCTGCAGGTTAACCTTCTTCTCTTCAGCGACTTCGCCCTTCTTGACCTTCTTTTTCTTCTTGGTCTCGGAGTGGGGGTAGATCTTCTTCAGGTTTACCAGTTTGACTTCTGCCATAATTACTCGACTGTAACCGTTCTGCCTCCGCAGAATTCGGTTTCACGGCCCGGCCACATGCCGGTTTTACCGCTTTACGACAGGTCTCCACACTGCCGCACCGCCAGTCTTCAGCGGCTCTTTTCCTCCTTTTTTTGTTACCATCGTTGGCCATAAAGTGGAGTGGCGTCACAATGGTCGGAATAAGATGCATTAATCATACCATAGCAACTGCGCAAAATCAACGATTTTCCCGCCAAAAAAGGGCCGTGAAATCTCACAATTTCACGGTCCTTTTTTCGTCATTTTACACACCCAGCTGCTCCAAAGCCGCCATTTTCAGACTGGCACAGAAGATCTCCATGGCCTTCTCCAGCTCCTCCACGGGAGGCAGAGAGGGGGCGATGCGGATGTTGCTGTCCTGGGGGTCCACGCCGTAGGGGAAGGTGGCGCCGGCGCCGGTCATGGTGACGCCCGCCTCCTTGCAGAGGGCCAGTGTGCGCTTGGCCAAACCCGGCAGCGTGTTCACCGACACGAAGTAGCCGCCACGGGGCTTCTGCCACCGGGCGATGCCCAGAGGCTCGATCTCGGCTTCCAGCATCTCCAGCACGCAGCGGAACTTGGGGTACATGATGGCGGCGTGCTTCTTCATCAGCTCCAGCGTGTGGGCCTTATCCTTGAGGTACAGCACATGGCGCAGCTGATTGACCTTGTCGTAGGAGATCATCTGGATGTTCAGATGCTTTTCCATATAGGCGATGTTGGCCACGGAGGAGGCCATCACGCTGATGCCCGCGCCGGGCAGGGTGATCTTGGAGGTGGAGGCGTACTCGTAGACCATATCGGGATTGCCCGCCTCGCGGCACAGGGCGATGATGTCGTCGAAAGGCACGAAGTCGCCGTCAAACTCATGGACACAGTAGGCGTTGTCCCACATGACGGTGAAGTCGGGTGCAGCGGGCTTGAGGGCCGCGATGCGGCGCACCGTCTCGGCAGAATAGACGATGCCGTCGGGGTTGGAATACTTGGGCACGCACCACATGCCGCGCACGTCGCCGTCCTTCACCAGCTCCTCCACCAGATCCATATCGGGGCCGTCGGGGGTCATGGGGATGGTGATCATCTCGCAGCCGAAGGACTCGGTGATCTTGAAATGGCGGTCATAGCCGGGGGCGGGGCACAGCCACTTGACCTTAGGAAGCTGGCTCCAGGGCTTCTCACTGTGGAGAAGGCCGTGGGTGAAGGCCTTGGCGATGGTGTCGTACATCAGCGTCAGGGAGGCGCTGCCGCCGATGAAGCACTCCTCGGCGCGGCAGCCGAGAATGTCGGCAAACAGGCGCTTGGCGGCGGGAATGCCGCTGAGTTCGCCGTAGTTGCGCACATCGATGCCGTCGGACACGCACTGGTCGGGGGAGTTGAGAACGGTGAGAATATCGCTCACCAGATCCAGCTGGGCCTTGCCGGGCTTGCCGCGGGCCATGTTCAGCTTCAGACCCAGGGCCTTGCGCTCTTCATAGGCGGCCTTGACGGCCTCGTATTCCGCGCCGCGCTGGGCGGGGGTCATTTCCATGTATTTCATCATAGCAAAGGTCATCCTTTCCTGTTTGTTTCCGTTGGTATTATACCACGACTTTTCTCTCAAGACAATTCCCGCACTTCATAAAGATCGTCTCTTCGTGCGGACATAATGGGCAGCTGGCGGCGGATGGCCTCCACCCGCTCCATATCCAGCTCCGTCACGGAGATCTGGGGCTGCTCGTTAACCTGCTTGACCACGCTGCCCCACGGGTCACAGACGATGGAGTGGCCCCAGGCGGTGTAGCTGGCCACATTATCCCGTGCGGGCGAGGTACCCACGGTGTAGCACTGGTTGTCCACCGCCCGCTGGCGGAAGAGAAGCTCCCAGTGGGCAGGGCCGGTGGTCATGTTGAAAGCCGCCGGCACGAAGATGACTTTCGCGCCCCGCAGGGCCATGAGGCGGGAGAGCTCTTCAAACCGGAAGTCAAAGCAGATGCAAAGGCCCATGACGCCCCAGGGCGTCTCAAAGGTGGTCACATCACGGCCTGCCGCCAGAGCGTCGGACTCGCGGAAGCACTGGCCGCCGGCCACATCGATGTCGAAAAGATGGGTCTTGCGGTGGCGGGCGATGCACTTGCCCTCGGGGTCAAAGACGTAGGAGGTGTTGTATACCTTCCCCTCACACAGTTCGGGGATACTGCCGCCCACGAGGTAGATACCTTTTTCTTTGGCAAGGGCACTCATGGCGCTGTACGCCTCGCCGCCTTCAACTTCTGCATAGTCGCGAAAGAGCGCGTTATCATAGGGACAGCAGAACATCTCCGGCAGCACCGCCAGATCGATCTGACCTGCCCAGCGGATCATGCTGCAGGCGCGCTGGATGTTGGCGAATTTGTCGGCGCTGACCGGCATCTGGATCTGGGCGATCTTCATACCCGGGCCTCCCATTCCGCTTCCTTGAAGCCCACAAGGACGAAGTTGTCTCCGATCAGCAGCGGGCGCTTGACCAGCATGCCGTCGGTGGCGAGGAGGGCGATCTGCTCGTCCTCGGTCATATGGGGCAGCTTGTCCTTGAGCTGCAGTTCCTTATAGAGAAGGCCGCTGGTGTTGAAAAACTTCCGCACCGGCAAACCCGACGCGGCGATCCAGCCGCGCAGCTCGTCCGTGGTGGGATTTTCTTCCTTGATGGGGCGCAGGTCGTAGGCCACGCCCTTTGCTTCCAGCCACGCTTTGGCCTTGCGGCAGGTGGTGCAGCGCTCATAGCAGATAAAAGTCATTTTCAAAACTCCCTTAACACAAGATCGGTGACGCCGGGGCCGAGGCCCGTTTCAATGCGGCGCACAGATGGGTGGGCGGCGTATTCGCGGCGGATCATATCCCGCAGCGCGGTGCCGCCGTGGTGGCCGTGGATGCAGCGGATGCGATAGGTGCCGGCCTTGGCGCGGCGCAGGGCGGCGTCAAGGGTGACGCGGGCCTGATATTCATTTTTGCCGTGGAGGTCTACCTCCCACACGCCGGCGGTCATATCCTCGCCCCCTATTCTGCCCTCTATTTTACGGGAAAGAAATTGCGGATGCAACACTTGTGTGGTAGAATAACTGTTAAATTATCAAATACCGCTTTGCCTTCCCCCTTGGGGGGGGAAGGTGACAGCGCCGCAAGGCGCTGGCGGATGAGGGGACAAGTTTTGGAAAGCCTTTCGTATCCCGTCCCCTCATCAGTCGGCTGCGCCGACAGCTTCTCCCATGGGGAGAAGCCTTTGGTTTCCTCTCCTACTTTCAGTTCCCAACCCAAAGGAGGCTCCCCATGAAAATTCTTGTTCTGTCCGATTCCCACGGCAAGGTGGACAACATGGCCCGCTGCGTGGAAATGGTAAATCCCCGCCACATTCTCCATCTGGGAGACTGCATCCGGGACGCCGAGGCACTCCACGACCTCTTCCCCCAGATCCCCATGACCACCGTACCCGGCAACTGCGACTGGGGCCGCACGGAGCCGGGGGAGGTGCTGCTGGAGCTGGAAGGCCGCCGCATTTTGATGATGCACGGCCACACCCGCAGCGTGAAGCACACCACCATGAACGCTCGCTACGCTGCCATGGAACTGGGCGCGGACATCCTGCTCTTCGGCCACACCCACTACTCCACGGTGGACTACGACGGCAAGCTCTATATGATGAATCCCGGCAGCATCGGCGACTACCACGCCCCCACCTATGGCGTCATCACCATCGAGGGAAGCCGCGCCGACTGCTCGGTGTACCGCTTATAAAAAAGGAGGGAATCACCATGTTTCACATCGGCTCTCACCTGTCCCCTTCTGCCGGCTGGCTTGCCATGGGGCAGACGGCGCAGGCCATGAACGCCTCCACCTTCCAGTTTTTTACCCGCAATCCCCGGGGAAGCAAGGCGAAAGCCATCGACCCTGCGGACGCGGCGGCGCTGGTGACATTTTTGAAAGAAAACGGCTTCGGCCCCGTGGTGGCCCACGCGCCCTACACCATCAATCCCTGCTCCAAGGACGAGCGGACGCGGGAATTTGCGCTGCAGACCATGGCCGATGACTTGGTGCGCATGGAGCATCTCCCCGGCAACTACTACAACTTCCACCCCGGCAGCCACACGGGACTGGGCGCGGAGGCCGGCATTGCTCTCATTGCCGACACCCTCAATACCATTTTGAAGCCGGAACAGTCCACCGTCGTCCTCCTCGAAACTATGGCCGGCAAAGGCACGGAGATCGGCGGAAGCTTTGAAGAGCTGCGCGCCATCCTTGACCGGGTGGAGCTCACCGACCACATGGGCGTGTGCCTGGATACCTGCCATGTGAATGATGCAGGCTACGACATCGTGAACGACCTGGACGGCGTACTGACGGAGTTTGACCGCGTCATCGGTCTTGACAGATTGCGCGCCATCCACATCAACGACTCCCTCAACCCGCTGGGCGCGCGGAAAGACCGCCACGCCCGCATCGGCGAGGGCTTTATCGGCACCGAGGCTTTTGGGCGCATTATCAACCATCCGGCGCTGCGGGATTTGCCCTTCGTGCTGGAGACCCCCAACGAGCTGGACGGGTACGCGCGGGAGATCGCCCTGCTGCGCGGGCTGCGAAAGGAGTAAAAAAGCGCCCTCTGATGAGGGATACCTGAGGCTCCAAATCTTTGATTTGGCAAGCCGAAGCTATGCCGATTTATCGGCTGCTGGCGCGGCTTTGGCCGCGACTGAGGGAGAGATCGGTTACCGACTACCCCTCCGGTTTCGCTAACGCTCAACCACCTCCCCTGACAAGGGGAGGCAATAAGGAACCATTGGCAAAAAAAGAAGCGTGACACGCGTCACGCTTCTTTTTTTATTCTTCTTCGTAAATTTCCTCGTTATAGTACTCGCTGCGCTTCTGCAGCTCCTCGTCCAGAAACTCGTAACCGTATTCCTCGGTCAGTGTAGGCAGGTCGGAGAAGAGATTGGTGCCAAGACCCAGACGGTCGCCCTCGATCTCCACGCCCATGGCGGCAAGGGTGGTGGGGAACAGGTCAAACACACCGAACTGGCGTTGGGCGGTATGTACCGGCTCCGCCGCGGGATGGATGATGCAGTTATAGATGGTGCGGGTATAGTCCTCATCCAGCTCGGCGAGGAACTCGGGATCCATGGTCAGATGGTCGCCGCTGAGGATGATGGTGGTATTCTCGTAGAAGGGCTGCTGTTGGATCCACTCGATGAACTCGTACACCTGACGGGACGAGCAGGAGAGCACATTGGCGTACTGCTCTTCATGCGCCTCTTCGCACAGGCGGCAGACGTAGCCGTCGGGGAAATGGGTGTCGGCGGTCAGGGTGGTGAAATTGAAGGGCTGGCCGCTCTCGCCCAGCTCTGTAAGGATGGCTTTGGCGTAGGCGAAGAGCTTTTCATCCTCATAGCCCCACCACTCAAAGTAGTCCTCGGGCAGGATGCCCTCTTCCCGCAGCTCCATCACATCCACGATGGTGTAATTGCCGTGCTCGGTGAAGTAGTCATCGCGGTTGGCAAAGCCGGCGTCGCTGCCCAGCAGCAGCACCTGCCGGTAGCCCTGCCGCTGCAGGAGATCGCCCAGCGTGGTGCTGTTGGGCATATAATCCTCGTCCTCACCGCCCAGTTCTTCACCCACCAGCGGCACCTTCACCGTCACGCCGGAGGTCTGGGCCACCATGGACGCCGCCGTCCACGTGGTACCGGTGAAGGACAGGGCGCCGCCCATACCGTCGGTATGGGAGAAGCTGACATGCTCCTGCGCCAGCGCCGTCAGCTCGGGGATGTAGTTCTCCTGCATGGCGCCGCCCAGCGCGGCATCCACATAGGTGTTCTCCATGGACTCAAGATAGATGTAGATGAGGTTGCGCTTCTGCTCAGGGAAGGTCAGCTGCACCTGCTCGGGGTCGGCCACGTGGTCTTCAATGAAGTCCGATTCGGTGACCAGCGCGCCCACATAGGCGAAGGCGTTGACGCTGCTGCAAAATACGATGGCCGACACGCACAGCATGGCCACCGCCAGCGTCAGGGCGCGGCGGCTAAAAAACCGGCACACGCCGTGGGCGCAGTAGTCCCGATAGGACTGCAGACGTGAGCGCAGCTTCTCCCACCGGCCGGACAGCAGCCAATACAGCCCCAGCTGCACCGCCAGCAGGGCCAGCGCACCGAAGCCCACGATCAGAATACCCACCGAAGCCACGGAGGAGCTGGTGCCGGAGGCCGACGTCTTGAGCTGATAGAGGATCTGGTCGGGCCGGATCTCATCGTAGTAGCTCAAAAGCCACAGCGTCAGCCAAAACACGATGTCGGCGGCCAGCAGGCAGGCCAGTGCAAGGATGCTCCGCTTCCTTTCCTTTTTTTGTTGCTCGGTCATAGTCATTTACCTCATAGGATGCAAATCAGGATGGTTTCCTACTTCTTCCCCGCCCGCTTTTTGGCAAAGGCGGCCTTTTTCTTGGCGGACATGGGCGGCTTATGGCCGCTGTCACCCTTCTTGCCGCGGCTTTCGGACTTGGCGCGGCGGTCATCGCGGCCACGGCCCTCGTCACGGCGGCGGTCATCGCGGCGCGGGGCAGGCTTTTTCTCTTCCTTCTTCTCCTCCGGCGGCTTCCAGCCTGCGGGAGGACGGATGAGGCAGTGCTTGCCGTAACCGATGAGGTCGGTGCGGCCCGCCTTCTGCAGGGCCTCCAGCACCAAGGGGCGCTTTTCGGGACGGCCCCACTGCAAAAGGGCCCGCTGCAGCGCCTTATCGTGGGGATCACGGGCCACGTAGACCTCGGACATATCCCGCGGGTCGATGCCGGTGTAGTACATGCAGGTGGAGATGGTGCCGGGGGTGGGATAGAAGTCCTGCACCTGCTCAGGCTGGCGGGCGTTGTTCTTGAGGAACTCCGCCAGCGTCACCGCATCATTAAGCGTGCAGCCGGGATGGGAGGACATGAGGTAGGGCACCAGATACTGCTCCTTGCCGCCCTTTTCGTTCAGTTTTTTGTACTGGGCCCAGAACTTCTCAAACACGTCGAAATGGGGCTTGCCCATATAGTCCAGCACGCTGGTCACGCAATGCTCCGGCGCCACCTTCAGCTGGCCGGAGATGTGGTGGTTTACCAGTTGGGAGAAGAACTCCTTGTTCTTGTCCTGCAGCATGTAGTCGTAGCGGATGCCGCTGCGCACGAACACCTTCTTCACGCCGGGGACCTTCGCCACCTCCCGCAGAAGGCGGGTATACTCGCTGTGGTCGGCGTCCAGATTCTTGCACGGCTCGGGGGCCAGACACTTCTTGCCCTTGCACATGCCGCAGCGCTTCTGCTGGGCACAGGAGGTGTGGCGGAAGTTGGCGCTGGGGCCGCCCACGTCGTGGATATATCCCTTGAACTGGGGGTCGGCCGCCAGGATCTCCGCCTCGCGCACCACGGACTCGATGCTGCGCGACGTCACCATGCGGCCCTGATGGAAGGCCAGGGCGCAGAAGTTGCACGCGCCGAAGCAGCCGCGGTTATGGGTGATGGAGAAGCGCACCTCCTCGATGGCGGGCACATCCTCTTCGTACATGGGGTGGACCTCCCGCACATAGGGCAGGTCGTAGAGCTTATCCAGCGCCTCCCGCGTCAGGGGACGGGCGGGAGGATTGACCACCAGAAGCTTGCCCTCGCAGGGCTGCAAAATGGCCTTGCCGCGGATGGGGTCATGCTCATCATACTGGATCATGGTGGCCCGGGCATAATCCTCCTTGCTCTCACACACCGCCTCATAGCTGGGGCAGTCGGTGCGGTGGAACCTGCAGCCGGAGTCATCGTCGGCAATATAGGCCGTGCCGGGCACGTCGGTGATGTCGCAGGGCTTCACCTTGCGGGAAAGGCGGCGGGCGATCTCCCGCGTGGCGCTCTCGCCCATACCGTACACCAGCAGATCTGCCGGCGCGTCAAAGAGGATGCTGCGGCGCACCTTGTCGTCCCAGTAATCATAGTGGGCAAAGCGGCGCAAAGATGCCTCCAGACCGCCGATGACGATGGGCGTGTCGGGAAAAGCCTCCCGGGCGCGGTTGGCGTACACGATGGTGGGGCGGTCAGGCCGGTAGCCCAGACGGCCGCCGGGGGAATAGAGGTCCTTCGTCCTGCGGCGCTTGGCCACGGTGTAGTGAGCCACCATGCTGTCCAGATTGCCGCCGCCGATCATCACGCCGTAGCGGGGTTTGCCCATGGCGCGGAAGGCCTCGCAGTCCTTCCACTCCGGCTGGGCCAGAATGGCCACGCGGTAGCCGTCGGCCTCCAGCGCGCGGGCGATCAGCGTGGTGCCGAAGCTGGGGTGGTCAATATAGGCGTCGGCGGTGACCACCAGAAAATCATAGTAGTACCAGCCGCGCTCGATCATTTCCTCCCGGCTGACGGGCAGAAATTCCGTTCCTCTCATATCACGCGATCCTCATAGCCGATGGACATCTCCATGGCGCCGTTTTCGGTTTCTTCAAAGCCGTACTGGGCAAAATAGGCCCGCAGATCTTCCGGCACGTTCACAAGACGCAGCCGCTTGCAGCCCTGGGCGCGGTAGCGCATCACCGCCTGACCCATGGCCTGAAAGCTCTTGCCGTTGCCGCGGAAGGCGGGCAGCAGGAAGTACTGGTCCACGATGCCCACATCGCCGTCGCAGCCGGCCAGATGCACAAGACCGGCCAGCTCTGCGCCCTGATACACGCCGATGCTCTCGCCGCCGGCGGGCACGGTGCAGCCGGCCTGACGCAGCTGCTCCAGCTCCGCCTCGTCGGGCGCATGGTAGCCGATGCCGTTTTCAAAGCGGACGGCGCCCTGCTTCCTGGCGCGGGGCACAAAGCGGGTCAGGCCCGCCTCCACCAGATGGGAGCGGTCATTGCCCCACACCTCGCGCAGCACACCGTTGTCCGCCTCCAGCAGGGAGACGGAGGTGTTGTCGCCCAGTACCGTCTGGTCGATGTCGCCCAGCGCCATGCCGCGCAGCGTACCCAGCACCGCACGGATCACCAGACCGTGGCTGAACACGGCCACCGTCTGGCCCTCATGCTCCTCCGCGATGCGCAAAAGCTCTGCCATCACACGGTCGCGGGCGTCGGCGGCGGACTCGCCGCCGGCCACGTGGAGGTGGGCCAGATCGGTGTGGAAGCAGCGCAGCTGATCGCCGTCGCGCTGGCCGATCTCCTGCCAGGTGATGCCTTCCCACCAGCCCATGTTGATCTCCCGCAGCTCCTCGCGCAAAATCACGGGCAGACCGCGCACTTCGCTGACGGAGCGGGCGGTGGTACGGGCGCGGAACAGGTCACTGCTGTACACCGCGTCGATCTGAATACCTTCAAAACGGCGGCGCAGGGCGCGGATCTGATCGTAGCCCCGCTTGGTCACCAAGCCGTCAAAGTGGCCCTGTGCCAGGCGGTAGACGTTGCCCTCCGCCTCGGCATGGCGCACCAGATAGATCTTCGTCATGTTCTTCTCCTCCTTACACAACGGTTACGTACTGTTTCATGTGCTTGACGGCCTGCAGTGCCGCTTCCTTAGCGTCGGCGGCAGCGGCCACGGTGCCATCCACCACCAGCGCGCCGTGACCGTAATCGTCAAAGGCGCACTCGGCGTCTTCGGGGGCGCAGTCGGTCAGCACCAAAAAGAGTTTTTCCTGCTTTTTGCGCACCTCGCGGATATCCAGCGAGTAGCCCGTCTCGATGACAGCTCCCGCGCCGCGGCGGGCCATCTGCTCACACACCGCCGCGTAGAGCCTGCGGTCACCGGCCATGAGATTCTGCACCTCGCCGCTCAGCGGCCCCTTGGTGCGCACCAGCGCAAAGGCCGCCTTATCCTCGCCTACGCGGCAGCACTCGCCGCCGGTATAGGGCGTCACGGTGACGGCGTCGGCGTGAGGCAGCAGGGCAAACCACGCCTCCGGCTCGGCGGCGCGGCAGTCGGCGATGACGTAGTAGCCGCGGTGATGGGCCACATCGCACAGGTTGGCCAGCACGTCCAGACCCAGACTGCCCAGACGCAGATAGCTCATCACATCCAGATACACGGCGCTCAGCACATCGGCGCAGTCCTCCAGCACGCGGCAGCCGGTATAGCGCACCGCCTCGGCGGTGGCCATGGGCGTAGCGCCGTACAGCTCGGTAAACTGGCGCAGCAGGGCCTGAGGCAGCGCAGCAGCGTCTGCCCGCAGACCCAGCGCCACAGGCGTTTTGCACCGGCGGATGGCCTGCTGCAGTCTTTCGATGGACATAGGGAATCTCCTTTACAAGGTCATATTTTTCTAAATTTATATTATACTCCCAAACACACTTTTTGGCAATTGTCACTTGCAGGGATTTTTGCGCCGCCGCGGGATAAACTACGGCTGTACCAGTAAAGGAGTGATGGAAACATGTGTCATACCGGTTCGTATCTGTGCGGTATGGGCGCCGGACTGATGGTCGGCGCCGTGGTGTGTGCGGCTGTACTCTCCGCGCCGGAATCCCGAAAGAGCGCTGTAGGCAAAACCATGCAGCGCGTGGGTAACGCCGTGGATCAGGCGGTGGAGTCGGTAGCCGACATGATGTAACCGAAAAGCGGGTATCGCGCGGCCGCGGTGCATGGGGAGACCCGTGTGCCGCGGCTGAAAATTTGTGCCGGTTTTTGTAATTTTCTTCTTGACAACGGCGCTGACTTTGGTATAATAGTCAATGCTGTCACGCAGGACAAGTGCATATGGAGTAGTATCGAAGTGGTCATAACGAGCACGACTGGAAATCGTGTAGTCGCCAAAAGCGGCTCGAGGGTTCGAATCCCTCCTACTCCGCCAAAGCAAAGCACACCGTAAAGGTGTGCTTTTTGCTTTTGGCGGAGTAGGATTGGAGGGATTCGAAGTCCTGTCGGCCACCCCTATTTTCGCCCGCAGGGGGCGAAAATGCAAACGAATCCCTCCTACGATCTCCTACATTTGCACACGCTTCTTGGCACAAGTTGCGAAGTGTGATATAATAAACAAAAGGCGGTGATTGCATGATTCCCTTTGAAACCATCGCGAAACTGTTTTCCTCCGATCTGGAGGGCAGATTTTGTGTGGAGATCGAGTTTCTGGTGAAGGACTCGCCCCGATACCAGTCTTGCTGGATGGGCAAAATGCCCAACCGGGAGCACCGGGAGAAAGAGGACTACTGGTACGGCTTGGTGTCCGACGGCTCCGAAGCCTACGACTACGACAATTTCCAGGACTTCTCCACCGCCCCCGTTTTTGCGGGGCAGTCCCTGCGGGAGATCTGGGACAGCATTACCCTTGTGACCATCGACGGCTGCGATCCCGAGGAATATCTCTCGAGGTAGCGCCCCGACATCCTTAACACCACAAAAGGAGGCTTCCCCATGCAAACGGTACGACTTGGCCGCACCAATCTGCAGGTCAGCAAGAACGGCTTCGGCGCGCTGCCCATCCAGCGCATCTCCATGGACGAGGCCGTGGCGCTGCTGCGCCGCGCCTACGAGGGCGGCATCCACTACTTCGACACCGCCCACGTCTACTCCGACAGCGAGGAGAAGCTGGGCTGCGCCCTTCACGACGTGCGTGAGCACATCATCCTCTCCACCAAGGCCATGACCACCACGGTGGAGGGATTCTGGGAGCAGCTGCACACCAGTCTGCAGCGGCTGCAGACCGACTACATCGACATCTACCAGTTCCACAACCCCGCCTTCTGCCCCCGACCCGGGGACGGCACCGGCCTGTACGAGGCCATGCTGGAAGCCAAGGCACAGGGGCTCATCCGCCACATCGGCATCACCAACCACCGGCTCAGCGTGGCCGAGGAGGCGGTGCGGTCGGGGCTGTACGAAACGCTGCAGTTTCCCTTCTCCTATCTCGCCAGCGAGAAGGAGGAGGCGCTGGTGCATCTGTGCCAAGAGCACGACGTGGGCTTCATCTGCATGAAGGCGCTGGCAGGCGGCCTCATCACCCGCTCCGACGCGGCCTACGCCTACCTCGCTCAG
>SVMH01000048.1 GCA_015067525.1 Oscillospiraceae bacterium
GCAGATAGTACAGCACCAGCGTGTGGACGGAGAAGAACACCGACATGGCAAGGATCGACAGCGGCAGCACGATGTAGCGCACTGGCTGATCGGTGCCGCCGGAGAGCAGGAGCAGCAGCGGCAGTCCCGCGGCGATGACGGCGGCGGGCATCAGGTTGATGACCACCAGCGTTTTCAGCCGCGCGGTGAACAGCTGCAGCAGGATCTTCGGCTGGCGGAAGAAGCGATAGGTCAGCATACTGTGGTCGCAGTTGAAGAAGAGCGCCTCCGTCAGCCCGCGGCCGCGGTTGATCCAGTACATGAGGATCAGGAACATGGGCAGGGAAGTGTCCAGTAAGCGATTGATGGCCGATGCCTCCGTGGGCAGCAGCAACACAGCGATGCACAGCACTGCCGCAATGATTGCTGTAAAGGCGGTGATCCGCTTGGCCGAGCGGGTCAGCAGCTTGCGGTGCCGCCGGACAAACAGCTCGTGGAAATAGGCGCAGCCGGTCTTATTGGATTCGCCCACGTCCAATTCCAGTTTTTCCCGGTAGGTTTCCTGTGTGATGGCGGCGGTATTCACCTGTCCCAACAGGGCGGGATTTTCGGCAAACTGTTCCTTGTAGGCTTTGCGGTAGCTGTCAAAGCGCAGCAGGTATACCGCCGACACGGTGCCGCAGACGAGGAACAGCGCCAGTAAGACGAAGAAAACGGGCAAGGGAAGGAATCCGGCAAAGAGGGGGACAACGTAGGCTGCCAGCAGCAGGGCTGCCGCGGCCACCAGCTTGGCACCGCCGATTTTTTCGCTGATAAGCGTCCCGCGCTTTTTCCACCGCCGCAGCGTCCATCCCGAAGCGGTCAGCTTGCCAGACGCCACAAAAAGGGGTACCAGCAGGCACATCCACACTGGTACGCCCAGCAGAAAACCGCACAGCAGCGCCGAGATCAGAAATCCGATCACCAGCTTTACAAGATAGTAGCCATAGTCCGTCACCACGTAGCGCCGCGCGTCCATCTGCAGCAGGAAAATGGCGTAGTATTTGTCCCGCGTGGGTTCAAAGAGGGGGTTGTTGAGGACCATGCCGATGATGGTCAAAAACACCAGCAGATGGAAAAAGCCTGGGACATAGCTGTCGGAATCATTTAGGAGTCCCAGCGGGAAGACGATCATGACGCCTATGTAGACAAGGCGCCAGATGAACATGCCGAAAAACTCGCCCAGCAGCGCCGCGATGGTGGCTGCAGCCTTCAGACCCTGATGGTCATACAGCGACGCAGGCAGCAGCCGCCGGATAATAGGCAGGGACTTGAGTCCGTGGAGAAAGCTGTTGACCTTGTAGGTCATCCGCAGGCGGAAGGAGATGAGAAAGGTGTCAAACATCGTCTTCTCCCTTCAACGCGGCGATGATGCGGTTTTTGAAGTCCTCGTCGTCCAGCTCCTCGCGGCTGACCTGACGCAGCACGCCGTCGCTCAGGATCACGATCTCATCGCACAGATCCAGCGCCAGCTCCATGATATGGGTGGAGAGGATGGTGATGTGGTCGCCCTTGATGCGCCGCAGCAGCCCCTTCATCTCATCGGCCACCACCACGTCGAAAGAGGTCAGCGGCTCGTCCAGCAGCAGTACGGCGGGACTGGCGATGAAATGCACCAGCATCTGCATCTTGTTCTTCATGCCGTGGGAGAAGTCCTTGAGCAGCTTTCCCCGATCCTCCGGATCGATCTGCATGTAGTCCAGATACACGTCCGGGTCCTTGGGATAGGCAATGCGGTGGCGGTTGATCTCCAGAAAAAACTTCAAAAACTCGCGGGCGGTCAGGAATTCCGGCACCACGGGGGTAGAGAGCACATAGCCGATGTCGTCGGCGGTGAGGGCGCGGCGGACACCGTCGTCCTGTTCCAGACAAAAGCTGCCGCCGTCGGTGGGGATATCCTCGTTCAGACAGTTGAAAAGAGTGGTTTTTCCGGCGCCGTTGCGGCCCAGCAGACCGTAAATGCGGCCCTGCTCAAAGGTAAAGGTGGCGCCGCGGAGCACTTCCTTTTTGTCAAAGCGCTTTTCCAGCTGTTCTACAATAAGCTTCATAAGGAGCTCCTTTCTGCAAAAGGCGAGCGTGGGAATATGTTCATTATAATATGAAAAACGCCGCTGCACAAGAAAGAAACGCAGCAATTCGAGGCTTGTCAGCCCCCTTGCCGAAAGCAGGGAACTTTGGTATAATATTTAAATTAAGGCAAGGGAGGGGATCGGATGCGCATACTGGCCACCGTTGCCTTCTCTTTCGCCGCAGGCTGTCTGGCCGCGGCGGTGCTGCCGTGGGACGGATGGCTTATATGGGCGGCCGGTGTGCTGTTGTGCGCAGCCTTTGCGGTGCTGGCGCTGAAGCACCGGCTCTCTGCCAGAAGAAAGCTGCGCCTGCGTTTGCTGCTGATCCTCTTTTCTCTGGCGGCGTCCCTTGTGTACACGGCGGTCTATCAGCGCCTGCTGGTGGCGCCGCTGGCGGACAATTACGGTGAAGTCCTGCCCTTTGAAGGCACGGTGGTGGACTATCCGGTGGCCACCAATTCCGGCGCAAAAGTGACAGTTCGTATCGGTTTCGGCCAAAAGGGCGTCTATTACGGCGATGAAACGCTGTTGATGCTGCAGCCGGGCCAGAAGCTGCGGGGCAGCGCCTACTGGCAGAATGCCATGCGTATCCGTGACGATGCCATCACCACCTTTTCTTCCCGCGGCGTGTATGTGCTGCTCTATGACAGGGGCGATGTAACGGCGGAGCAGGGCAGTGCCGGCAGCCTTCTCTGGCTTCCTCAGCGCGCGGCCCGCGCCATACAGGATCAGGTGCGGCAGATCTGGCGGGACGATACTACGGCCGGTTTTGTCAGTGCTATGCTGACCGGCGACCGAACGGGGCTGAGCGTGGAAGCGGAGACCGCCATGTCCGAGGCGGGACTGAGCCATCTGTTCGCTGTTTCCGGACTGCACTGCACCTTTCTGGTGACGCTGCTGGGTCTGCTGATCTCACCGGCCAGACGGCGGCTCTTTGCCGTTTGCGCCATGGCCGTGCTCTTTTTCTACATGCTGCTGGCGGGCATGTCGCCCTCCATCGTGCGCTCGTGCATCATGCTGCTGTTTGTGCTGACGGCGCCCATTTTCCGCCGTGACAGCGACGGCCCCACCTCGCTGGGCGCAGCACTGCTGGTGATTTTGCTGTTCAATCCCCACGCCATCGCCAGCGTCAGCCTGCAGCTGAGCTTCGCCGCCACCATGGGCATCCTGCTGTGCGGCGAGCGGCTGTACGACCGAATGACCGAGCGGGAGCTATCCCACGTCTGGCTGCGCCGTCTGCGTAGTTTTCTGGCGGCCAGCATTGCCTCTTCGCTGGGCGCGCTGGTGTTCACCATTCCGCTGACCGCGTGGTATTTCAACATTTTTACCCTGCTTTCCCCTCTAAGCAATCTTCTGGTGGTGCCGGCGGCAGGCTGGGCCTTCATGGCCTCGTTCTGCACGGTGCTGCTGGGCTTTGTGTGGCTGCCGGGCGCCCAGTTTGCCGGATGGCTGGTGTGGGCGCTGGTGCACTACGCGCTGTGGGTGGCGCAGGCCGTTATGGCGGTGCCGGGCCATGCGCTGTATTTTTCCAACCGCTACCTCAAATACTGGCTGGGTTATGTCTATCTGATGTTCGGCGCCTGCTGTCTCAGCCGCGGCCGGCGAAAATATGTGCTTGCCGGCGTGCTGGCGGCGCTGACGCTGGCCCTGACGGTCTGGCTGGGCGGCGCGGAGTACCGCACCGGCGCCATGGGCGTGCTGACATTGGACGTGGGACAGGGCGAGAGCGTCCTTTTGTACAGCGAAGATTCTGCGGTGCTGGTGGACTGCGGCAGCAGCAACACCTACATCGATGCCGGCGGCGTGGCGGCCGACCAGATCGCCACCATGGGCTTTACGCGGCTGGACGCCATCGTGGTCACCCACTATCACGCCGACCATACCAACGGCCTGTACGAGCTGATGGCCCGCGTGCCGGCGGACCGGCTGTACCTGCCGCGGATCGAGGACGAGTACGGCGTGAAAGAGCGCTTGCTGGAACTGGCGGAGCGCTATGAGATCGCGGTATCGTATGTGGACGAAGTGACGTCCTGCGCCGTAGGTCAGGCGTCGCTGCGGCTCTATCCGCCTTTGGGCGAGGGGGATATGAACGAGCAGGGCCTTACGGTTTTGTGCTCGGCAGGGGACTATGACGTCCTGATGACCGGCGATATGGCCGGTTCCACGGAAAAGAAACTGGTGCAGCGCTATCCGCTGCCGGATATTGAACTGCTGGTGGTAGGCCATCACGGCTCCAAATACAGCAGCACACAGGAATTCCTCCGCGCGGTGCAGCCGGAAACGGCGGTCATCAGCGTGGGAGACAACAGCTACGGACATCCCGCCGACGAGGCGCTGCTGCGCCTGAGCGCGGCCGGGTGTGAGATCTATCGGACCGATCTGCAGGGCCACGTTCTGCTGACGGTCCACGAAGGAGAAGAGTGACATGGCAGGCAAACAGACAAAAAGCGGCGCGGCGTACGATAAGCTGCGCGCCGACCTGAAGGCCGGTACGCTGGAGAACATCTACATCTTCCACGGCGAGGAGGTCTACCTCCGGGAACGCTATGTGGAAGAGGTTCGTGCTGCGCTGGTGCCGGAGGGCTTTGAGGAGTTCAACTACCACCGCCTGCAGGGCAAGGGCCTGACCATGCAGGAGCTGGCCGAGACGGTGGAGGCCATGCCCATGATGGCCGAGCACACGCTGGTCACCGTGACGGATCTGGATATTTTCAAGCTGGACGAGAGCGGACGGGAAGCGCTGGTGGAGATCTTCCGCGACTTTCCGGACTACTGCGTGCTGATCTTCCTCTACGACACCTTGACCTATAAGCGCGACGGTAAGATGAAAAAGCTGACCGGCGCGCTGGATCAGTTCGTGCAGGAGGTGGAATTCTGCGAGCAGGAGCGCGCCGCACTGGTGAAATGGGTGCGCCGCCGCTTTGCCGCCACCGGCCACGATATCGATACGGCTACCATCGACCATCTGCTGTTCACCTGCGGCACGCTGATGACCGATCTGGTGCCGGAGATCGCCAAGATCGGCGCCTATGCCAAGGGGGAAAATGTCACCGTGGCGGACATCAACGCCGTGGCCGACCCCATTCTGGATGCCCAGGTATTTGACATGACCAACCGCATCACGGAAGGGAAGTACGATGACGCCGCCCGTATTCTGGGTGAGCTGCTGCGGATGCAGACCGAGCCCATCATGATTTTAGCCGCTGTGGGCAAGGAGCTGCGCAAGCTCTATACGGCCCGCATGGCCATCGACAGCGGCAAGGACAAGCAGTGGCTCAAGCAGATCTGGGGCATGAAGTCCGACTATCCGGCGGATCTGCTGCTGCGCGCCGCCCGCAAGGTGGACCACGCATGGTGCAGCCGCGCCGTGCAGCACTGCCAGACGCTGGATCGGCGCATGAAGAGTGAAAAGGGCATGGACGCGGAGGCGGAGCTGAAGCTCTTCCTGATGGAACTGGCAGGCACAAGATGAAAGAGAAAATTCGGGAAGTCATCGTGGTGGAGGGCCGCTACGATAAAAATGCCCTGCTGCAGGTGGTGGACGCCACCGTGGTGGAGACCGGCGGCTTCGGCGTGTTCAACGACAAAGAGAAGCTGGCGTTCTTCCGCCGCCTGGCGGAAAGCCGCGGCATTATCGTCCTCACCGACAGCGACGGCGCCGGCTTTGTCATCCGTAACTATCTCAAGGGCGCGCTGCCCAAGGACAGGGTGAAGCAGGCCTATGTGCCGGACATCTACGGCAAGGAGCGCCGCAAGCAGAAGGCCGGCAAGGAGGGCAAGCTGGGCGTGGAAGGCATGCGACCTGAGGTACTGCTGGAGGCCCTGCGCCGCTGCGGTGCCACCTTTGAAGGGGCGGAAGCTGCCGCGCCCCGCGCCGCTATCACCAAGGCGGATATGATGGAAAAGGGTCTCGTGGGCCCCAATTCCGAGCAAAAGCGGAAAGAACTGCTGCAGAAACTGCAGCTGCCCGGCCATATGACCGCCAACGCCCTGCTGGAGGCGCTGAATCTGCTGATGACAAGAGAGGAGTTTGATGCCCTGTGAGTGAGCCTTTGGAAATCGAACGCAAATACCTCATCGCCTATCCCGACGTGGCGGCGCTGAAGGCGCGCTGCAGCGCCGTGTACGAGATGGAGCAGACCTACCTCCACGCCGCCCCCGGCGTTACCGCCCGCGTGCGCCGCAGAGTGGGGGAGAGGGAGGAGTTTTTCCACACCGAAAAAGAGCGCATCACCGACCGCACCCACGTGGAGCGGGAGCGCACCGTCACCCGCGCGGAGTACGAAAAACTCCTGCAGACCCGCGATGAAAACGCCCTCACCGTTTGCAAGACGCGCTATTGCCTGCCCCACGATGGCCTTACTTTCGAGATTGACGTCTATCCTTTCTGGAAGCGGGTGGCTGTCATGGAGGTGGAGCTGGAGAGCGAGGACCAGCACTACACCCTGCCCGAGGGTATCACCGTCATCCGCGAGGTGACAAGCGACCGTCGTCTGAAAAACGCGGCCCTGGCCCGTCATATCCCGGACGAGGCAGAGCTGTTGTGAGATCAGACGAAAAAGCCTTGCCAAACTCTTGCAATTTGACGAAACAAGGACTATAATATAAACCTGCGTTTTACGCGTAAATTCATGATTTAAGGAGTGTGAGAAAATGACCGAGGAAAGAAAGACCCCCGAAACCGCCGAGGTTTCCGAAAGCAAAAACTTTATCCATACTTTTATCGACGAGGACATCGCAGAGGGTGGTCAGTTCCAGGGAATGACCGTTCACACCCGTTTCCCGCCTGAGCCCAACGGCTACCTGCACATCGGCCACTGCAAGGCCCTGTGCATCGACTTCGGCACCGCGGAGAAGTACGGCGGCCTGTGCAACCTGCGCATGGACGACACCAACCCCGCCAAGGAGGATACCGAGTACGTGGAGGCCATCCAGCAGGATATCCACTGGCTGGGCTTCGACTGGGGTGACCGTTTCTTCTACGGCTCCGACTACTTTGAAAAGACGCTGGAGTTCGCCTTTGAGCTGATCGACAAGGGCCTTGCCTATGTGTGCGAGCTGACCCCTGAGGAGTTCAAGGCCAACCGCGGCGATATCGGCGTGCCTGCCGTGTCCCCCTACCGTGACCGTCCCATCGAGGAGACCCGTGAGCTCTTCAAGAAGATGATCGCCGGCGAGGTGGAGGAGGGCAAGATGACCCTGCGCGCCAAGATCGATCTTGCCAGCGGCAACTTCAACATGCGTGACCCCGTCATCTACCGCATCCGCTTTATCGAGCATCACCGCCAGGGTACCAAGTGGTGCGTGTTCCCCATGTACGACTTTGCCCACCCCATTCAGGACGCGCTGGAGGGCATCACCCACAGCCTGTGCTCTCTGGAGTATGAGGATCACCGCCCCTTGTATAACTGGGTGGTGAACAACGTGTCCATTCCTTACCACAAGCCCCGCCAGATCGAGTTTGCCCGTCTCGGTATTGACCATACCGTCATGAGCAAGCGCAAGCTGCGCCGTCTGGTGGAGGAGAATTATGTCTCCGGCTGGGACGATCCCCGTATGCCCACCCTGTGCGGCCTGCGCCGCCGCGGTTATACCGCCGCCTCCATCCGCGATTTCTGCGAGCGTATCGGCGTGGCCAAGTCCCCCAGCACCATCGAGTACGGCTTCCTGGAGCACTGCCTGCGTGAGGACCTGAATCTGACGGCCGAGCGCACCATGGCGGTCATCCACCCCGTAAAGCTCACCGTCACCAACTATCCCGAGGGTCAGAGCGAGACCTTCGAGGTGGAGAATAACCCCACCGATCCCACCCAGGGCACCCACGAGATCACCTTCTCCCGCCACCTGTGGATCGAGGAAGACGACTTTATGGAGACCCCCATCCCCAAGTATAAGCGTCTGTCCCCCAACGGTCTGGAGTGCCGCCTGAAGGGCGCTTACCTCATCCGCTGCACCGGCTGCGTCAAGGACGAGGAAGGTAATGTGGTGGAAGTGCTGTGCGAGTATGATCCCGAGTCCCGCGGCGGCAACCCCGCCGACGGCCGCAAGGTCAAGGGTGCCACCATCCACTGGGTGGATGCCGAGAATTGTCTGGACGCCGAGGTGCGCCTGTACGACAACCTCTTCTCCGACGCCCAGCCCGACGGCCCCGACAAGAACTTCCTGGACTGCCTGAATCCCGACTCCCTGCAGATCCTCACCGGCTGCAAGGTGGAAAAGGCCATGGCCGAAGTGGCCGCCGCCTTCGACAAGCAGGAAAATCGCACCGGCGTCAACGCCCCCACGTTCCAGTTCATGCGCGTGGGCTACTTCTGCCTGGATAACCGCGACAGCACGGCCGAGCACCTGGTGTTCAACCGCAGTGTTTCCCTGAAGGACAGCTTCAAAAAGTAAATTGATACACACCAAGCCGCGCAGACTGCTGTCTGCGCGGCTTTTGCCTGTGGGGTGCCGCAGCTGCCGGGCTGACATGGTTCCCCGATATTTGGAAGTTTTCCTCCCGCGGTACATTGACATTTATCCGATCAATAGATACTATACAAATTAGCACGATATATCAACGAATATGGTGGGGAGGAAAACGAAAATGAAAAATAAGAGCGTCAAGCGTCATGTGGTTTTCGCCGTCGCGGCGGCTTTGCTGCTGTGCGTGGGCATACTGGCGATCACCCTTTCGAACCGAGGCCCGGATGTGGAGAGAGACTATTATGAAAAGGAGCTTGCCCAGACCATCCAGGCGGTCAAGAGACTGACCAGGGGGGATGAGCCTTGCCTGGTGTTCCCCATGGTCACGGACATCCATTATCTGAAATCCGAAGAGGTGCCCGAATCCTTTGACTACTGCATTGCCAACATGAAAGCTCTGAGTGAGGAACTCGACTTTGACTTTATTGCCTGTTTGGGCGATGTTGTCGAGGGTAACATGCCGCAAGCGGTCACCGCTGAGCAAAGCGCCCATATTGTGGAAGGTTTTGCCAGCATTGGTGTTCCCTACTATCCGGTGGTCGGCAATCACGATGACAACCGATACGGCCCCAAGGAAGTATTTACCCATGAGCAGCTGTACCAAAACTACATGAATACCCTCGAGAAGGAGAATGTGGTCTTTGATACCTCCTCCATGGAGAAAACCAATTACTACAAGGATTTTCCCGAGCTGAAGATCCGCTGTATCTTCCTGAATGCCAATACCAACGGCGCTTACGGCTATTCCAATGATACATGTAAGTGGTTTAAAGACGCCCTGAAAACGGAGTACGGCGTCATCGTGTTTACCCACATTCCTCCCATCCCGTCGCAGAACTACGGCCATACGAAGTATGGCACTGACATGGGAAGCAACGCTATTCGCAAGTTCTGTGCCGAGGCGGATAATTTCATCATCATGTTTAGTGGACACAACCACTATGACTCTGTGTTTACCGAGCCGTTCCTGAGCTATACCATGAATTGCCAGAAGTTTGAAAACGAGAACGGAGATCCCGCTCTGTGGACAGAAAATGCGGTAAAGCCGCAGCGGGAGAAGGGGACAGCCACTGAAGACTGCTTCGATATTGTGATCATCCACCCCGAGTCCGGTCGGATCGATACCGTCCGCTTCGGCGCCGGTGAGGACAGGACCATCAACTACAAATAAAGTGAGCCGGAGCTGTCAATCCGGACAACAGACATAGCGCCGCCCCCCGATGCAGCGATCTTCCTGCATCGGGGGGCGGCTTTATGGCAAAATGAAACGGCATACATATCCAAGGAAAGCGGACGGTGGTTATAACCCCTTTTTGATGCTGCTGATGGCGCTTTTCTCCAGCCGGCTCACCTGTGCCTGGGAGATGCCGATCTCCTGCGAGACCTCCATCTGGGTCTTGCCCTGATAAAACCGCATGGCGAGAATTTTTTTCTCCCGCTCGCCAAGCCGCTCCACCGCGTCCTTCAGGGCGATCTGCTCGATCCAGCTCTCGTCGGTGTTGGTGCGGTCGCGCACCTGATCCATCACGCACAGGGCGTCGCCGCCGTCGGAGTAGACCGGTTCATAGAGGGACACGGGGTCTACAATGGCGTCCATGGCGAACACCACTTCCTCCCGCGGGATGTCCAGCTCCTTGGCGATCTGTTCCACCGTGGGCTCCCGCTGGCTTTGGCGCATCAGCTTTTCCCGCGCCTGCAGCACGCGGTAGGCGGTGTCGCGCATGCTGCGGCTGACGCGGATGGCGCTGTTGTCCCTGAGATACCGGCGGATCTCGCCCACGATCATGGGCACGCCGTAGGTGGAAAAGCGCACGCCCTGCTCCACGTCGAAGTTGTCGATGGCCTTGATGAGGCCGATACAGCCCACCTGAAAGAGGTCGTCCACATTCTCGCCCCGGCCCAGAAACTTCTGGATCACCGACAGTACCAGCCGGAGATTGCCGTAGATCAGCATTTCGCGGGCCTGACTGTCACCCTGAGAGGCGCGGCGCAGCAACTGCGTCATCTCGTCATTTTTCAATACCTGCAGCTTGGCCGTGTTGATGCCGCTGATCTCTACTTTACCCTGCATGAGCCTGCCTCCGAGCGCGTGATGCAAGCAGTATTTCCCGCGCTGCGGCGGCTTATACCGCCGCGGCGAAAGGTGGCGCGATTCGACGGCGGGCGGCAGACATAGGACAAAACGGCGGATGCATACTCTTGCTGTGAGGTGGAAAACTATGGTGGATCGTTTTACACTCCTGCGGCGCAAGGAAGTCATCAACATCTGCGACGGCTGCCGCCTTGGCTACGTGGGGGATGTGGAGATCCGCATCCCCGAAGGCAGCGTGAAGGGCATCGTGGTCTTTGGCCCGTGCCGCTTTTTCGGCCTGTTCGGCAGGGGGGAGGACTTCTACATTCCGTGGGAGTGCATCCAGCGCTTCGGGGATGACATCATCCTCATCGACAAGCCCTTTCAGCGCCGGGAGGGGGGCGGAGAGCGCAAGCACCGCCGCTGGAGCTGAGAGCGGGAAAAAGCGGGGAAAAAAGAGGCAAAATTCTCTGAAAAAAGGGTAAATTTTGCTTGCATTCCCCTTGCGGTTATGGTATTATATTTCAGCATTCCGCACAGTTTTGGACTTTCGGTCGGTGCCAACTGGTTGGCCGATGGGATGAAAAAACTGGAGGTACAAACTAAAATTAAAGGAGAAACAAACAAAAATGGCACAGAACGTCGTATCCATGAAAGCCCTGCTGGAAGCAGGCGTCCACTTCGGTCATCAGACCCGCCGCTGGAACCCCAAGATGGCTCCCTACATTTACACCGAGCGCAACGGCATCTACATCATCGACCTGGCTAAGACCGTCAAGAAGCTGGAAGAGGCTTATGCCTTCGTTCGTCAGCTGAGCGAGAACGGCCAGTCCCTGCTGTTCGTCGGCACCAAGAAGCAGGCTCAGGAGGCCATCAAGGATGAGGCCCTGCGCTGCAACATGTACTATGTCAACGCTCGTTGGCTGGGCGGCATGATGACCAACTTCAAGACCATGCGTACCCGTATCGACCGTCTGAACCAGCTGAAGGCCATGCAGGCTGACGGCACCTTCGACATGCTGCCCAAGAAGGAAGTCATCAAGCACCTGGGCGAGATCGAGAAGCTGGAGAAGTACCTGGGCGGCGTGAAGGAAATGAAGAAGCTGCCCGGCGCCCTGTTCATCGTTGACACCCGCAAGGAGCGCAACGCCATCGCCGAGGCTCACCGTCTGGGCATTCCCGTTGTGGCCATCGCCGATACCAACTGCGATCCCGACGAGATCGACTATCCCATCCCCGGCAACGATGACGCTATCCGCGCCATCAAGCTGATCGCTTCCGTCATGGCCAACGCCATGATCGAGGGCCGTCAGGGCG
>SVMH01000049.1 GCA_015067525.1 Oscillospiraceae bacterium
ACCGTCATCAGCCGCCGGCAGGGCAGCGATGCAGGAGCGCTCCACTTTTCCACCACCAGCGCCAGCAGCTCCACAAGGGCGGCTGTGCGGCGCAGCTCGTCGGCGTGCCCTGCGGCGCTGCCGGTCAGCCGTTCAAAAAGACGGCTGCACAAAGAGAACTCCTCCTCACTCAGGGCGGCGCAGCAGCCGTGGCCTGTCAGCAGACGGGGCAGCACCGTCACGCCCAGCGCGTGGGCCGCTTCCGGCGGAAAGTGCAGCACACAGCGCTCATACCGGCGCTGGGAGCAGGCGCGGCTGCGGTGGGGCACACCGGCATCCATCACAAAAATCGTCCCGCGGCGCAGCGGGTAGGACACGTTATCAATGAAGATATCATCGCCGTCTGACAGAGGGAAGAGCACCTCCACCTCCCCGTGGAGATGGGGACGGTGCATATCCCAATGGCTGTCGGTGCGGCGGTAGGCGTTGAAGCGCAGATCCATGGCACAGCCTCCTTTTCCGCCAGTATAGCGCATAGCGGCAAGATATGCAAATACTTTGCGATATAAAGCATTGAATTGTCTGAAATTGCATTGTAAACTAAAGTGATATTCTTTGGGAGGTTACATGATGGAGCATCAGATCATTCCCTACTGCGACCTGTACGCCGCCTATCTGCGGGACGAATCCCGCACCGTGGGCACGGCGGACAGCATTTCCTTCCCCCGCAGCGAGGAGGAAGTGCGGCAGATCCTCCGCATGCTGCACGAAACAGGCACGTCCGTGACGGTACAGGGCGGCCGGACAGGCCTTGCGGCGGCGGCTGTGCCCCGGGGCGGACATATCATGGCCACGGGCGGCATGGACCACGTGCTGGGTCTGCGGCAGGAAAACGGACGGTTCTTCCTGACGGTACAGCCCGGCGTGGTGCTGCTGAATCTGCGCAAGATGATCGCCAAAAAGGAGTTCCCCACCGCCGGCTGGAGCAGCGAATCTCTCACGGCGCTGGAAGCCTTCCGCACGGCGTCGGCCCACTTCTTCCCCACCGACCCCACGGAGACCACGGCAGCCATCGGCGGTATGGCGGCCTGCAACGCCTCCGGCGCACGGAGCTTCCGCTACGGCCCCATGCGGCCCCACATCACGGCCCTGCGCTGCGTGCTGGCCGACGGGCGCACCGTGGCCCTCAAACGCGGACAGCACTTTGCCGACGGTCTCTCCTTCTCCCTGCCCACGCTGGAGGGCGGCGCGGTGGAGGGCACGCTGCCGGACTACACCATGCCCCGGACCAAAAACGCATCGGGCTACTATGCGGCACCGGACATGGACCTCATCGACCTTTTCATCGGCTCGGACGGCACTTTGGGTGTGCTGACAGAGCTGGAGCTGGAACTGCTGCCCCTGCCCCGCATCTGCTGGGGCGTGACCGTATTCTTGCCGGACGAGGAAGCCGCCTGCCGCTACGCCGAAGCGGTACGCGCTCAGGTGGACTGCGCGGCAGCCATCGAATACTTCAACTCCGGTGCGCTGGACATTCTGCGCCAGCGGAAGGCACAGGGCGGTGTCTTTGCCACGCTGCCGGATCTGACCATGGCCGGCGACGGCGCGGCGGTATTTACGGAGCTGCACTGCCACACCCGCGAGCAGGCCATGTCCGCCGTAAAGACGCTGGGCACGCTGGCGGTGCAGTGCGGCGGCGCTGCCGAAAAGAGCTGGGTGGCCCGAACGGAAACGGAAAGCGAGACGCTGCGCCATTTCCGCCACGCCGTACCCGAGAGCGTCAACAGTCTCATCGATGAGCGCAAGCGGGTCTATCCCGGCATCACCAAGATGGGCAGCGATATGTCGGTGCCCAACGGACGGCTGCTGGAGGTGACGGAGATGTACCGCCGCACCCTGGGCGAGGAGGGCTTCCAGTACGCCTCCTGGGGCCACATCGGCGACAACCACATCCACGTCAACATCCTGCCCCGGGATATGGACGAGCACACACGGGCCAAGCAGCTGTTCCTCCGCTGGGCCGGGACCGTCACGGAAATGGGCGGCGCGGTATCTGCCGAGCACGGCGTGGGTAAGCTGAAGGCCCCCTTCCTGACCATCATGTACGGTCAGGCGCACATCCGGCAGATGCGGCAGCTGAAGCGGCTGTTTGACCCGAAAATGCAGTTGGGACGGGGCAATCTTTTTGCGGTGGAGGACGAGGCATGAGAACCATCGTTTGTGTCAAGCAGGTGCCCGCCTCCAACGAGGTGCGGCTGGACGAAAAGACCAATACCATCATCCGCGACGGCGGCGAGGCCGTCATCAATCCCTTTGACAGCCATGCGCTGGAAGCAGCGCTGGCGCTGAAGGAGCAGTTTGGCGGCACGGTGGCGGTGCTGAGCATGGGCATTCCCGCTGCGGCAGACATGCTGCGCCAGTGCGTGGCCCGGGGCGCCGACGAGGCGCTGCTGCTGACGGACCGGGCCTTTGCCGGAGCCGACACCCTGGCCACCTCCTACGCCCTGTCCAAGGGCATCGAGTCTCTGGGCGATTTCGACCTGCTTCTGTGCGGCAAGATGGCCGTGGACGGCGACACCGCCCAGATCGGACCGGAACTGGCCACCCGTCTGGGTCTGCCCCATGTATCGGATGTATTTTCCCTGGAATGTGACGGCGCTGCCGTGACGGTGCAGCGTACGCTGGGCGGCTGCGTGCAGACGCTGCGGCTGCCCCTCCCGGCGGTGCTGACGGTGACACGGGAGCTGAATGTGCCCCGCCTGCCCTCTATCGCCGGTGTGCTGCGCGCCGAAGAGGCGGAGATCTCCTGCCGCAGCGCGGCACAGGTCGGCGCCGACGAGACGCAGTGCGGTCTGAAGGGGTCCCCCACCCAGGTGGTGGCCACCTTCCTGCCCCAGCGGACACGCACCGTGCAGGAGGTCACCGATACCGCCACCCTGCCGGCCATCATTCACCACATCATCAAAGGAGGTGCGTAAGCGTGGCACTGGTCATTGATACTTCTTTGTGCGTGGGCTGCGGTGCCTGCGTGGGCGGCTGCCCCAACGGGGCGCTGGAGCTGGTAAACGGCTGCGCGGCGGTGAACGAGGACGCCTGCGTGCTGTGCGGCGTCTGCGTGCAGAACTGCCCTGTGGGCGCCATCGATATCCGCCGGGAAACAGCTTCTCCCGACAACACAGCCCAGCACCGCGATGTGTGGGTCTTTGCCCAGCGCAGCGAGGGGCTTGCCGAGGTGAGTCTGGAGCTGACGGGCCTTGCCCGGCGTCTGGCCGACAGTAAGGGCCAATCCGTCACCGCTCTGCTGGGCGGCGGCACGCAGGACGAGGCCGACGTGCTGATCGCCGCCGGAGCCGACCGGGTGATCCTCGGCGTGCAGCCGGCGCTGCAAAACCAGCTGGAAGCCCCCTACACCGACTGGATCTGCCGTCTGGCAGCGCAATACAAGCCGGAGATCCTGCTCTTCGGCGCCACGGCCTTTGGCCGGTCGCTGGCACCCTGCGTGGCGGCACGACTGGGCACGGGACTGACTGCCGACTGCAGCGTGCTGGACATCGATCCGGACACAGGCCTTCTGCGCCAGACACGACCCGCCTTCGGCGGCAACCTGATGGCCACCATCGTCACACCCCACCACCGGCCCCAGATGGCCACGGTGCGGCCCGGCGTCATGCCGCTGCCCGTACCGGATGCGGCTCGGCGCGGCGAGATCATCACCGACAGCGAAGCGGTGGCAGCGGGACTGGTGGAGCTTTTGGAGGAAGTGCGCAGCGGCGGCGGCTCAGCGCTGCAGAAGGCGGAGATCATCGTATCCGTGGGCCGCGGCATCGGTCAGCGGAAAAACATGAAGCTGGCGGAGGAACTGGCGGCCAAACTGGGCGGCGTCATGGGCGTATCCCGTCCGCTGGTGGAGATGGGCTGGGCCACCCAGGACCGGCAGATCGGTCAAACCGGCACGGCCGTAGCGCCCCGACTGCTGATCGCCTGCGGCATTTCCGGCGCCATCCAGCATCTGGCAGGCATCGCCGGCGCCGAAACGGTGATCGCCGTCAACACCGACCCCAACGCGCCCATTTTCGGTGCGGCGGACTACAAGGTGGTGGCCGACGCGGCCGATACCCTGCGCGCCCTGATCGACGCGCTGGCATAAACGCGCACCGTCTTTTGGACAACAAAAAAAGCACTCCCCACATGGGGAGTGCTTTTTCTTATTCTTCGGCAAACAGCGTTTCGATGGGCACATCCAGAATACGGGCAATGGCCTGCACCTCAATGTCCGAAGCCAAACGGCGCTGCCCTTCCAGCTTGGAGTAGCTGCTGGGGTTGATATCCACACCCATTACCTGCAGCTGCGCCACCACTTCCAGCTGCTTGAGTCCCTTTTCCCTGCGGATGCGCTCAATATTGGCGCCGCAGATGTTCTTGTCGCCGTACGGAAGCTTGCGTGGTTTCAAGTGCTGTCACCGTCCTTTATCATTCTTTTTCAGAATTATATTGGACTGAGCTCTTGTTTTAATTCCGCACAAGAATTATAATGGTTTCCACAGAGAAAAAAGGAGGTTATTCTATGCCGGACTACCAAAAAATGTATTACCTGATGTTCCACGCCGCAGAGGATGCCATTTCGATTCTCGGCACACCTCCCTACTCGGCCGAGGAGATCGCCGTGCGCACAAAAGCCGTTGACACATTGATCGCAGCGCAGCAGGCCTGCGAGGACATCTATGTGGAAAGTGAAGACTGAGGACAGCGGCGCGCCGGGGTCGTCGCGCCCTACGACCTTACAACCGACACATCTTTGCGCAATAAAAAAGCACTCCCCGCACAGGGAGTGCTTTTTCTTGTCAACTGTTAGTCAACGATATCCACCGAAACCTTCACGCCGGTGCGCTGGGCATAGGAGCGTACCACGGTACGGATCTCCTTGGCGATGCGGCCCTGACGGCCGATCACCTTACCCATGTCCTCAGGGGCAACACGCAGCTCCAGCGTCAGATCATCGCCATCGCCGATCTCGGTCACAGTGACCTGATCGGGATGTTCCACAAGGCTTCTGGCGATGTAGAGCAGCAGATCCTTCATGATGGACCCCCGACTTACAGAACGTCGACCTTCTTCAGCAGAGCGCGGACGGTCTCAGTGGGCTGGGCACCGGTCTTGATCCACTCGCGGGCGCGGTCAGCATCGATGCTGATCTGGGCGGGGGACACGCAGGGATTGTAAGTGCCGATCTCCTCGATGAAACGGCCATCACGAGGATAGCGGGAATCAGCGACGACGACGCGGTAGAAAGGAGCCTTCTTAGCGCCCATTCTTCTCAGACGAATCTTAACCATAATACTTTTCCTCCAATAATATAAAAATAATTTGATCTCTATGGATAAATGCCTTGCACATTTATTTACTTGAAGCGTTTTTTACGGCCGAAACCGTGCATGCGGCTCATGCCGCCGCCTATGCCGGGCATGCCGCCCATACCGGGCATACCGCGGAATTTCCCCTTGCTCATACTCTTCGTGAGCTGCTGGAGCATCTCAAAGCTCTTCAGCAGGCGGTTCACGTCCTGCACCTGCTGGCCGCAGCCGGCGGCGATGCGCTTTTTGCGGCTGGCGTTGAGGATCTGGGGATTTTCCCGCTCCTTGGGGGTCATGGACTGGATGATGGCCTTGGTGCGGGCCATCTGCTTTTCATCGATCTGGGTGTTGGCCATCTGCTGGCCCATGCCGGGGATCATGCCCATCATCTGGCTCAGATCGCCCATATCCTGCAGCTGCTCCAGCTGCTCGAGATAGTCGGTGAGGGTCAGCTTGTTCTTGCGCAGCTTCTCTTCCAGCTTCTTGGCCTGCTGCTCATCGTACTGCTGCTCGGCCTTCTCGATGAGGGTGAGCATATCGCCCATGCCCAGAATGCGGGAGGCCATACGCTCGGGGTGGAACAGCTCGATCATGTCCAGCTTTTCGCCGGTACCCACGAACTTGATGGGCTTACCGGTAGTGGCCCGGATGGAGAGAGCGGCACCGCCGCGGGCGTCGCCGTCCAGCTTGGTGAGCATCACGCCGTCGATGCCGAGGGCACCGTCAAAGGCGGAGGCGGCATTCACCGCGTCCTGACCGGTCATGGCGTCCACCACCAGCAGGATCTCATTGGGACGGACAGCGGACTTGATGTTCTTCAGCTCGTCCATCAGCGCCTCATCGATATGGAGGCGGCCGGCGGTATCCAGGAACACCATATCGTGGCCGTGGTCACGGGCGTATTTCAGCGCTTCTTCGGCGATATGGACCGGGTTGCCCTGACCCATTTCGAACACGGGGATGTCCAGCTGCTGACCGACCACCTGCAGCTGCGTGATGGCGGCGGGACGGTACACGTCGCAGGCCACCAGCAGCGGGCGCTTGCCGAACTGGCGGCGCATGAGGCCGGCCAATTTCGCGCCGTTGGTGGTTTTACCGGCGCCCTGCAGACCCACCAGCATCACAACGGTGGGGCCCTTATTGGCCATGGTAAGGCGGGCGTTGGTGCCGCCCATCAGAGCCGTCATCTCTTCGTTGACGATCTTGATGATCTGCTGGGCGGGAGTGAGGCTGTCCAGCACATCGGCGCCTACACAGCGCTCGGTGACCTTGGCCACAAACTCCTTGACCACCTTGTAGCTGACGTCGGCTTCCAGCAGGGCAAGCCGGACTTCCCGCATGCCCTCGCGGACATCGGCCTCCGTCAGGCGGCCCTTACCGCGCAGGCGCTTGAATGTGGCATTCAGTTTTTCGCTCAGTCCCTCAAAGGCCATAGCGTAAACTCCTTATTCCTTCAGCGCCGCGGCGTTGGCGGCGATGGTATCGGCCAGACGCTGCAGATCAGCGTTTTCATACTGCCGGTAGTTGATGGTGCGGATCTGGGCGGCAGCTTCTTCGATGGCGGAGAGCTTATCCTTCATCTGCATAAAGCGCTTGAGAAGGCCGGTCTTGTCCTCCAGCTCCGTCATGATGGCCTCGGCGCGGACGATCACGTCCCGCACGCCCTGGCGGGAGATGCCATAGTTCTCGGCGATCTCGGCCAGAGACAGATCCTCGTTATAATAGAGGTCAAAAAACTCCTTCTGCCGCTCGGTGAGGACTTCACCGTAAAAATCGAACAGCATGGTCATGCGATAAGTCTGGTTTTTCACGGAAATCTCCTCCTTCTGTAAAGTCATACACCTTTACAACGACAACTACTATACAGGATATCGGGCCAAAAGTCAAGACGAAATTAGGCGATACGGACAAATTTTTTTGAATATTTTTGGTAGATTTGGCCTGCGTCGGGACAAAAAAGGCGGAGGTCATCCCTCCGCCTTTTTCTCATTCCTCTTCCAGCGTCATACGGCAGGAGAACATGCACTCCCCTTCCGCGCTGACGCCCTTGGCCAGCAGCTCTCCGCCCTCGCGCAGAAGGTGCAGCTGCACCGACTGACCGGCCAGCAGCTCGCGGTGATAGTCGATCTGCAGCTCCCGCACCGCCGTGGCTGTAGAGGGCGCAAGGGCGTCCATCACATAGTCGGCGTAGCGGGTGTTGTTGATGTGGCCGTTGATATCCAGCTGGGTGAAGCCCGGCGTCACGCGGACGCCCTCCCCCTCCGCGGTAAACTGGGGCACCTTGGCAAGGCGGGGCTCAAAGAAGCTGTCGGTGCAGTAGTCGTCACCGGGATAGACATTGGTGGCCGGCAGCACGCGGCGCTTCTCACTATGGACCACCACCCACTCGCTGGTGCCCTGCACCAGCACCTCGCCCTGCGGCGTTTCGATGCAGTACTCGCGGCGGAAGTTCACCCGTCCGGGCGGCAGCGGCCACGTGCGCACCCGCACGGTCTCGTAGCGCCGGGGCGTGCCCACCAGACGGTAGCGCACCTTGGTCAGCACCCAGATGGTCTTTTTCTCCATCAGCGCGTCAAACCCGATGCCCAGATCGTTGGCGTGGATGCCCGCCACATCCTGAAAGAGGGACAGGATGGACGCGGGGTGGATGCGGTCATACCGGTCAAAGTCGGCGGCGCGCAGCTCGTATTCCTTCTCAAACATCATCATGGAGTAAATCCTCACTTGGGCAATTTCTGTTGATTAACCCTATCATACCACAGATTTCTTCCCTTTTCCACCGGTAAGAGCCACAACTTTTGTTGAAAAATCAAAAGGCACGGTCAGGGAGTCGTCGCTCCATGTCCGTGCCTTTCGTCTGTTGTATGCCCGGGAGTTTTCCGGCTTGCGGGTGACGGGGTTGATGCCGTACCAGCTGCCGCGGCGGGCCTTGTCCAGTTCGCGCTTCTTTTTCTTGGAAAGCTTGTCGTAGGGGACGAATTTTTCCATTGATGGCTCCTTTCTCACCGTTGCGGTTTCGTACGGCACGCAGTATACCACACCCCGGCCCCGCCGTCAAAGGCTTTGGCCAAAATGTTGCAGAAAGTTCACAATTTGCGCCAAAGAGGCGGTCTGCGCCGCTCCGCAGGCAAAAAAAGAACTCCCCGCAGGGAGTTCTTCTGCATCACTTCTTTATCATCTTTTCCAGACAGTCGTCCAGCACGTAGCCGTCCAAAATGGGGACAGTGCTGTGTTTGTTGGCCTCGGCTGCGGCGTTGAACCGCCTGGCCAGCGCATTGCGCTGGTCGATGAGGGGTGTCTTCCAGTTTTCGTGGAGATACGATTTCCAACGGTCAAGGAACATGTTATACGAGACGAAGCGAGGCCCCTCAAAATGCATCAGGTAGTACAGCATCCATCGCACGGAGGTGACGGACAGGGGCTGGTAAAAGTAGCACATAAAGCCGGCATGGGCCCACTGGGCCAGATGGTCCACATCGCGCAGCGTCCGGCGCTGCACCTCGTAGCAGAAGAGGGCATCCTCATAGGCCCCGCAGCTGAGGGCAAGGGCGGCGCGGAAGGCCAGTCTCTTGGGGCTATCGGCCTCCGGGCACAGGCTTTTGTCCCGCTCATAGTCCAGCAGACGGCGGCGCACGTTGTAGACAAACACCGCCTTATTGTGGGTAATGCGCTCCGTTCCCAAAAACAGCCGCATATGCTCCCACCAGCAGTTGCTGTACTGATCGTCCACCAGTTCCTCCACCGAACGCATCAGGTGCTCCGGCACCACCATCACATTCGCATATTCACTGCTGTTCTCCTCTTTCTTTCGCTCCTCCCTCTTTCCGCTGGGCTCCATGAAACAGAGTCTCGCATTTTCAGGATCGGAGAAAAAGAGGCTTCTCCACTCTTCAAAGCGGATCTCCGTCACGCCGGGGTGGTCGCGCCGCAGGATGCGCTCTTTGGTAATGACGATGCCAAAATTCCGGTTCTCGGGGTCATCGCAGAAGCCCAGCACTTCCTTCCCGGGCAGGTCGGGGAAGGCGCGCTGCAGCTTGGCCCGCAGGTACGGCGGCATCTCCTCGGGCAGCCAGAACTCCGGCATGCGGCTCACGCTGTACGCCGGCAGCGTAAGGGACAGTTCATAGGGCTCATAGCGCATCTCCCGGCGGGGACCGATGTTGGCCTGCGCTACGGTGTGGAAGAGCTCCTGCAGCCAGCGTTCGCAAAAGTACATTTTAGGCAGTTTCACCTCGCTGCCGTCTTCATAGGTCAGAACGTAGTTGCCGTCAAAGCCCACCAGACCCACCAGCGACACTTTGTCACCGGGGAATTCCACACCGTGACCGTAGAGGACGCCGTCGGTACACAGAACGAAGCCCATTTGGCCCAGAGGGGAGAGTTCAGCCACGATGGGCTGCACACCGGCAGGCAGCCACTTCTTTTTCAGGATCTTCTGCTGCTTTTTTTCCGGGATATTCTCCCAGAACTGGACAGTACCGTTCCTGTTCTCCCGGGCGATCCGGCGGAGAAATTCTTCGCTGAGGGGCTTTGTTGCCATGGCGGTATCCTCCCTGTGCTGTTCTTATGCACATCATAATTCTTCCCTTGCCGCCTGTCAAGCAGGGTAAAAAAAGCCGCCTGCGGTGCGCAGACGGCTTTTCTTTATGCGTTTTGGACGGCGGCTTTGGCCTTGCGGTCCTTCACCAGCCACGGGAGGTAGGCAAGGAAGAACATCAGCGTGATCACCGCCACGATGATGCCGGTGCGCAATGCGAAGTTGGGCGGCAGGATATCCAGCACCGAGGGGGCCGACTCGGGCCGCGCCAGATAGAGGTAGTTGGCGCCGGGCAGCATGGTGTTCACCACATAGGCGATGACGGCGAAACTCAGCAGCGCCACGTAGGAGCGCACGGCCGAACGGAAGTTGGGCCGCATTTTGTGGACGAAGATCATGTAGAAGATGGCGATGTAGCCCATGGTGTGCTCCGTCCAGAACTGGTAGTAGCGAAAACGGGTGGGGCCGGCGTAGGTCAGGGGCGTGGGGGTCAGCAGCGCGAAGAGGGAGCCGGACAGCAGCCAGAAATAGGCGATGTCGAACAGGCGCTGGCTCTTGCCCACCACCATGAAGCTGCAGAAGATCACGGCCCAGCCGCACACGCCCAGCGGCAGGTTGTCGATGGGGTTGGGCCCAAGGGCGGGCATGCCCACCAGACGCCAGTAGTAGGACATATCGGAGATGATGAGGATAAAGGCCATGACATAGCGGAGCTTGTCCTCGTGCTGCCAGTCGCGCAGCCTGTCGCGGCCGCGGTAGATGAGATAGATCAGCGTCAGCATCAGCAAAATAGGAGCGAAATGGGCAAAGGTGAACAGGGAAAACTCCACCTCGGTACCCTCGCCGAAGAAGTAGCGGCAGAATTCCAGCATCGTTTTTTCTCTCTTTCCTCTTTTTTGTTCAGAATCTGACAAGAGTATACCATATCCCCCTGCCCTGCGCAACCGGAAACGGCAGGGTCTGAGACCCTGCCGCTTAGTTATGCTTTTTTTCGCAGTCTGCGCACCAGCGCGCCGATGCCGCTGCCGATGGCCAGACCCACCGCTGCCAGTACCAGATACCACACGGCGTGGATCAGGGCGGAGCTATTGTAGTAGATGGGCACCGTGGGCAAAAACAGCACCGCGCAGACCGCCGGGTACGCCCACTTCACAGCGCTGCGGCTGCAGATGCCCAACACCAGCGACAGTGCCAGCGTGGCAAAGAGGATCAGCACCACCATGCCCATGGCATCGGTAGGGCCGGCAAAGAGGGGGAAGATGTAGAACATAAAGAGCTGCAAAAGCAGGATCACCAGTTCTTTGGCGTATTTTTTCATCCAATCGCCTCCTTGTGTGTCCTGAGGGTATGATAGCATCTCTCCAAGGAGAATGCAACAACCTGCGACCCGGTGCGACGACTTGCCACCGGACTGCCGCGACAGAACTTCGAGTCTCCCACGAAAAAAGAAAATCACAGCCGCGGCACAAGCCGCTGCTGTGATTTTGGCAACAGTTGATAATTATGATACGGTTTCATAGGGTTTCAAAAGGTTTCACTCAAAATGAAACCCTCTCTCCGAAAATGAAACCCTCAATCAGCCG
>SVMH01000050.1 GCA_015067525.1 Oscillospiraceae bacterium
CTTCTCGGTATTTCTCGTGCTGAGGCTTACAGAATCATTAAGAAACTGAATAGCGAGCTTGCCGAAAAGGGCTATATCGTTATCAGCGGCAGAGTGAGTCGTCGATACCTTGAGGAGCAAATATATTCAGAAGTGTCCGCCCCGGGCTGGAATATGAAATGTGCCATGTACCGGACGCTTCCGACGGCGCGGCTAGAGTTGCCATGGCGGCGTATTCCGTGACAAGACATAACCGGAAAGAAGGAAGCTTTCATGAATAGATCAAGGTTGGTATCGGGTCCTGTGTTTGGCGGGCTGGTCCGCTTTTCCCTGCCGATGATCATCATAAACATCCTGCAGATGCTTTTTCATATGGCAGACACCGCGATTCTCGGCATTATGGCGGGAGACGCAGAGGTGGCTGCCGTGGGTGCCTGCGGTTCTTTGATCTCCCTGATCGTTTGCCTTGTTTCCGGGTATTCCTCTGCCGCCAATGTGGTGATCTCCCGGCATGTGGGAGCGCGGGATCAGCAGCGGTCACGGGCAGCCGCCGGGACTGCCCTTGCACTGGGCTTTCTTTCAGGTGTAATTCTGATGGTGGTCGTGCTGATTTTTTCAAGACGCTTCCTGCTGATGACCAATTGTCAGCCGGATATCCTGGGTATGGCAGACCTGTACATGAAGATATATTTCCTTGGCATGCCCATTACGATGCTCTATAACTTCTGTGCATCCATATTGCGTGCGGTGGGAGACAGTGTAAGACCCATGATCTACATGATCATTTCCGGCGTTTCCAATGTGGGACTCAATATTGTTTTTGTCGGCGCCTTTCATTTGACCGTATCGGGTGTTGCTCTTGCAACCGTGCTTTCCAACGCCATTGCGTTGGTACTGATTTTGATCGCTCTGGCAAAGAATGAAGACTACTGCAAGGTCGAAAGGAAAAATCTCCGCTTGCGAAAGGCAGAACTGCTTGAAATGATACGCATCGGTATTCCCACCTGTGCGGCAGGTCTGTCCTTCTATTTTGGCGAGGTTGTTGTGACCTCGGCGGTTAATCTGATCAGCACGGATGCAATGACCGCAAACGCCATATCCGCGCAGCTGGACCGGATCAACTACACTGTGGGTTCCTCCATTGCGGTCGCCGTGGGCGTTATGATCTCCCAGAATTTCGGAGCCGGGAACTTCGGGCGAATCCGGAAAATTATGCGTGTCGGTTCTCTGTACTGCATATCAGTGACCATGGGGGTCGGACTTGCGGTGGTTGGTTTATCGGACATCTTCATTGGGCTGTTTACCGACAGCGATATTATTGTGAATTTGACAAAAGAAAGGCTGTTCCTGCTTGCCCTTACAAATTTTGTCACCTGCGCGATGGAGGTTTTCTCCAACAGTGTGCGGGCATTGAAGTGCCCCAAATATCTGCTGATCGTTGGCATACTTTGCGGCTTTTTGATCAGAAGCTGTTGGGCGTGGTTCGTCTGGCCATTGTGCAAGACGCTGCCATTTCTGTTTATTTGCTTCCCGCTAAGCACATTCATCGGAACGGTAATTTACGTTTTTGTTTATAAAAGCGCAATCAAAAATGAAGAAAACAGAGTTTGGAGATACGATTATGCATGAAAAGACTTTGCTGTACCAGCTCACCGAGACCAGTCAATTTATGATGGCATTTGTTCTGGTAAGATAATATGGGTAATCAAAATAATCAGAACAGCAGGCACAATATCTTCTAAACAAAATTGTTTAAGATGCAAGTCCCTGCAACGAGTGGGAATAAGTTAAACTGACTAATAAGTGCCCGAAAACCGTTGGTTTTCGGGCACTTATTTTTTCGGCCGCTGTATGGCCGCTCTTCTTTTTTACAGCGTTACTTCACTTCTCAGCGGGATGGACGGCGCCGCGCCCTTACGCGTCACGGAGATGGCGGCAGCCTTCGCGCCCAGCGCCATAGCTTCCTGCACCGGTCGGTTTTCCAGAATACTTGCGAGGAAATAGCCGGTATAGGTGTCACCGGCGGCGGTGGTATCCACCGCCTGCACAGGGAAGGCGCTCTGGTGCAGTGCCTGCGCGCCGTCGTGATAGTAAGAGCCCTGTCTGCCCATGGTCAGCACGATGGCGGTGCGGGGAAACTTTTCGTGGAGCTGTGCGGCCGCGGCGGCGCCGTCGGTCACGTCATAGCCCAACAGCTGCTCTGCCTCCACCTCGTTGAGGAGCAGCCAGTCCACCGTGTGGAGGGGCAGGCTCATGATCTTCTCATTCATGGGTGAGGGATTCAGCGCGATACGAAGGCCCCGCGCATGGGCGCGCTCCATGATGTAATCCAGCTCATTGACCTCGTTTTGCAGCACCAGCACATCGCCCTCACCAAAGTGGGAGAGCACCTCATCCACCTGAGCGCGGGTGATCGCCTGATTGGCGCCGCCGTAGAGCAAAATGCAGTTGTCGCCGTCGGGGCTGTTCTGGATGATGGCGTGGCCGGTGCGCACATCATCGCGCACGGTGACGCAGCCGGTATCCACGCCGGCCTCCTGTAACTGGCGCAGCAGGAAGCGGCCGTCCTCACCGACGGAACCGGCGTGGCAGGTCTCCACACCGGCGCGGCTGAGGGCGATGGACTGGTTGAGACCCTTACCGCCGCTGAACACCTGCAGTCCGCCGGAGAGCAGCGTTTCACCGCGGGAGACAAAGTGGTCCACCTGATAGGTATAGTCGATGTTCAAAGAACCAAAGCACAGCGCTTTCATTCCGCGGCCTCCTCAGTCGTAATTGCGAAGACCCTGCTCCACAATGTCCCAGAACTTCTCCACATCGATGTCGACGGCCACGTCGGCGGTGGCGGGCAGGCCCATATAGCCGAAATAGTCGCAGTTGGTGCGGCCGTAGGAGGAGGTAGAGCGGATATCCACCTGCGCGTTCATGGGCTTGGTGGTCAGCACGGCGGGATCAATAAGGCAGGCCACGGTGACGGGGTCGTGCAGGGGGCCGCCGGCCCAGCCGAAAATCTCCTTCTGTGTCTTGCAGAAGTGGGCCATCAGGTCCACAAAGAGCTGAGAGGCCTTGTTGCCCACCTTGGCCATGCGCTCCACGATCTCAGGATAGCACAGCACCTTGCGCGTCACGTCCAGACCCACCATGGTGACGGGGCGACCGGAGGTAAAGCACACATAGGCGGCATCAGCGTCGGCGATGATATTGAATTCGGCGGCGGGGGTCACGTTGCCGTTGGTGTAGGAGCCGCCCATCAGCACGATGCGGCGAATCTTCTCCACGATGCGGGGCTCCATGCGCATAGCCATGGCCAGATTGGTCATGGGACCGGTGGTGACCATGGTGATATCGCCGTCAGAGGCCATCAGCGTGCGGATGATGAACTCCACGGCGTGCATGGGCTCCGCCTTTTTCTCCAGAGGGGGAAACACGGGGCCGTCCAGTCCGCTTTCGCCGTGGATATCGCCGGCCACCATCTTCTCGCGGATCATGGGCTGGCCGCAGCCGGCATAGACCGGCACGTCGATGTCCAGCCACGCCGTCACGTTCAGGGCGTTGCGGACGGTTTTTTCCAGTGTCTGGTTGCCGGCCACCACCGTGATGCCTAAAAGATCGATGGCAGGGCTTTTGCCGGCCAGCATAACGGCTACCGCGTCGTCATGACCGGGGTCGCAGTCGAGGATGATTTTCGTCTTTTCCATGATAGGGCCTCCCTTTTGTTTCTTTGCTGCTATTATAACGCAGAAAGCGGAGTTTCGCAACCTTGCAAAAGGCGCTGAAAGGGTGTATCATGGGGGCAGAACATCTTTTCCCAGGGAGGGTTTTACCATGAAAATTGCAGTTACTTACGAAAACGGACAGATCTTCCAGCATTTCGGCCACACGGCTCAGTTCAAGGTCTATGACGTCAATGAAGCCGGCGTCATCACCGACGCCAAGGTGGTGGACACCATGGGCAGCGGCCACGGCGCACTGGCCGGCGTGCTGCAGGTCATCGGCGCCGACATCCTCATTTGCGGCGGCATCGGCGGCGGCGCACAGATGGCGCTGGCACAGGCCGGCATCCGCCTCTTCGGCGGCTGCAGCGGCGAGGCCGACGCAGCGGTGCAGGCACTGATTGAGGGCAAGCTGCTGTACAATCCCGATGTGCGCTGCGATCACCACGACCATCACGGTGAGGGTCACACCTGCGGTGACCACGGCTGCGGCAGCCACAGCTGCGGCAACCACTAAGACAAGTCAACAGCCTTCCCCAGCCGACCGGCAGATGCCGGCCGGCTCTTTTTTGTTGATATTCAGTTGAAATTAGTTGATTTTCAGTTGATTATTCTTTCCTGTTTGTTCACAGAATTTTGACGGATATTTGACAAATCCTCTGCATAATAGTAATAAATTAGAAAAATAGAGGGTGTTTTTTCATGTGCAGCTTATCCGCACTTCTTTACCGTGCCATCCGATGGCTGGTGAGATTTTTTTATCCCGTCATGGAGGTGACCGGCACAGAACATTTGCCTGACGAGCCGGTGATCTATGTGGCCAACCACGCCAAGATGAACGGCCCCATCGCCTGCGAGCTGTATCTGCCCGGGCAGCACCGCACATGGTGCGCCGGTGAGATGATGCATCTGAAGGAAGTGCCGGACTACGCCTTTCAGGACTTCTGGGCGCAGAAGCCGTGGTACAGCCGGTGGCTGTTCCGGCTGCTGTCCTACCTCATCGCACCGCTGAGCGTGGTGGTATTCAACAATGCCGACACCATCGGTGTCTATCACGACGGGCGCATCCTCTCCACCTTCAAAGAGACGGTGCAGCAGCTGCAGCAGGGCCGCAGCATCGTCATCTTCCCCGAGCACGACCAGCCTTACAACCACATCCTCAGCCGGTTTCAGGACCGGTTCATCGACGTGGCAAAGCTCTACTACAAGCGCACCGGCAAGGAAGTCCTCTTCGTCCCCCTCTATATCGCACCGGCGCTGAAGACCATGGTGCTGGGCGAAGGCGTCCGCTTTGATGCGCAGCGCCCCATGGATGAGGAGCGCCGGCGCATCTGTGAGGCCATGATGGCATCCATCACCGACATGGCCTGCCGTCTGCCCCATCACCGGGTGGTAACCTACCGCAACATTCCCAAAAGGCAGCAGCCCTGCAACCGTCCGAAGGAGAGCACACATGAGAAAACCTGTTGTTGACTACCGCACCTTCCGCCTCCGCCGGCTCAACGAGCCGCAGTTCCGGCATCTCAAGCTGCTGGGCTGGTGGCTGGTGTACTTTGCCCTGTATTTTCTGACGGAGAATCTGATACCGGCGGAGAAGTGCACGCCGGTACACATGTGGCTGGATGATGTGATCCCCTTTTGCGAGATATTTTTGATCCCCTACGTGTTCTGGTACGCTTTGGTGGTACTCTCGCTGCTGTGGTTTTTGCTGTACGATGTGGAGGGCTTTCGCGGACTGCAGACCTACATCGCCGTGACGCAGCTGGTGGCCATGGCCATCTATATCCTCTTCCCCTCGCGGCAGGATCTGCGGCCGGAGCTGCTGCCGCGGGACAATTTCCTCACCGATTGCGTGGCCTTTCTCTACCGCGTGGACACCAATACCGGCGTATGCCCCTCGCTGCACGTGGCCTACTCTCTGGGTATGGCCTCGGCGTGGTGGAAGGCCAAGGGCGCTTCCTTGGGCTGGAAGCTCTTTGTCACGGCGGCGGTGGTGCTGATCTGCCTTTCCACCATGTTCATCAAGCAGCACTCGGCGGTGGATTTCTTCGCAGCGCTGCCGGTATGCCTGCTGGCGGAGTGGATCGCCTACCGCAAATGGTGGAAAGAGCGCCGCATCCGGCAATGAAATACCAGGAGAGGGACATCGCTTCCCTCTCTTTTTTTGTCTGCGCTGTGGAAAAGGCGGCAAAGCTATGGTATAATAAATCATTCTCCGGTGAAAGAAGGTGCCATATGGACGTATCGGCCGAACGGGCGCGGATCGCCGCCCACTGCAGCCGCTATAGCGCGCTGCAGGTGACGGATCTTTTCAAATTTCTCCACCACAGCACCTTCGGCTGCGCCCATCTCGTCGGCGATGTGACGGCGGCGGAGGAATGGCTGCAGCGGGAGATGGATACCTGCTCATCCTGCTGCCAGACCGTGGAAGCGCTCAGCGGCGGCTTTTGCCGCGTGCACCTGCACCATCTGCGCGCGCTGGGCGTATCGGCGCGCAGCTTTGCCCGTCTTTTTGCCCTGTCGGCGGAAAAGACGGCAGGCAGCACGGAGGAGCTGGAAGCGCGGCTCTCTCTGGCGCTGGACATGGCGCGCCAAGGCCTCCTCCCCTTCTCCCGGGAGGAATTGGCGGCAGCGGCGCAGGCGTGGCGGCAGGCGGGCTACCCCGTGCAGCACCACTCAGCGGCGTTCCGCACCGCTTATCACCCCGCCTATCGGGTGCTGCACAGCTCCCACGCCGCCCTTTTGCCCCTGCTGGCGGCCATCGACACGCATCTGGCGGCGCAAAAGCGCATGATTCTGGCCATTGAGGGCGGCGCCGGCAGTGGAAAAAGCACCCTCGCTGCCCTTTTGCAGCGCATCTACGGCTGCACGGTGCTGCACATGGACGATTTCTTCCTGCGACCGGAGCAGCGCACACCGGAGCGCTACGCCACACCCGGCGGCAACATCGACCACGAGCGGTTTGCCCGGGAGGTACTGCCCGCGCTGGTGCAGGGCGAGACCTTCCGCTACCGGCCCTTTGACTGCGCCACCTTCACCGTAACGGAGGGGTACGACGTAACTCCCACCGCCCTGACGGTGGTGGAGGGCTCGTACAGCATGCATCCTGCACTGGGGCAGTACTACGACTGCGCCGTGTGGGTGGATATCGATCCGCAAACCCAACGCGCACGCATTGAAGCGCGCAATTCCCCCGCCTTTGCCGCGCGGTTCTTCACGGAGTGGATCCCGCTGGAACAGGCCTATTTCGCCGCAGCAGACCCCGCAGGGCGCTGCCACATCAGACTGGAGGTCAGCTTATGAAGCTTGTTGTGATCGACGGACAGAGCGGACGCATGGGTCAGCTGTTTATTGAGCGACTCCGCGCCGCGGCGCTCAGCTGCGAGGTGCTGGCCATCGGCACCAACGCCATCGCCACCTCCGCCATGCTGAAGGCCGGCGCCGACAACGGCGCCACGGGCGAAAATCCGGTGCTGGTGGCCTGCCGCACAGCCGACATCATCGCCGGCCCCATCGGCATTCTCGCCGCCGACTCCCTGCTGGGCGAGATCACCCCGGCCATGGCGGTGGCCATTGGCCAGAGCCGCGCGAAAAAGCTGCTGCTGCCGGTGAACCAGTGCAGTAATCTGGTGGCCGGCGTGCCCGCCATGAGCCTGAACCGGCTGATGGACGAGGCCGTGGAGCTGCTGGGCACCCTGCTGTAAACTCTTCGGCCAAGCCGAAACGCCATATCCCCTTTCCCTCCCGAAAGCGCAGCCCTGCTGCGCATCCGTTCAAGACGGCAGCATTTAGAGAAAGGAAACGCAAACAAATGAATGTTGCAGCCAAGAACAATTCCCCCATCCGCACCCTGACCTACAGCGCCATCTGTCTGGCATTGTGTCTGGTGCTGCCCTTCCTCACGGGTCAGATCCCCCAGATCGGCAGCGCCCTGTGTCCCATGCACCTGCCGGTACTGCTGTGCGGCTTCCTGTGCGGCCCGTGGTGGGCCGCCGCCGTGGGCTTCGTGGCACCGCTGCTGCGCAGCGCCATTTTCACCATGCCGCCCATGCCGGCCGCCATCGCCATGGCCTTTGAGCTGTGCACCTACGGTCTCATCTCCGGCCTTCTGCGGCGCAAAAGCCGGGAGAGCCTTGGCTGGCTCTATGGCAGTCTCATCCTCGCCATGATCGCCGGACGCCTTGTATGGGGCGCGGCACAGGTGGTGATCCTGGGACTGGGCGACACGCCCTTTACATGGGCCGCCTTCTGGGCCGGCGCCGTGGCTAACGCCATCCCCGGCATCATCGTGCAGCTCATCCTCATCCCCCTTCTGGTGGTGGCTTTGCGCAAGGCGAAGCTGGCCGACTGAGAACATCGCAAAAAAAGGACCGCAGGCCCAAGGCCTGCGGTCCTTTTTTTACAGCAGCACACCGTGAAAGGCCTGCACGGCCAGATACAGACACAGCGCGCAGGCCGGCACAGCCAGCGGCGCTTTGGGGCCGGTATCGACACGGCGGCGCAGGGAGGTCAGCAGCGCGGCAAGCCCTGCCAGAACCGCCGCACCCACGCCGCCCAGCAGCAGCGAGCGCTGCCACGCCGCAAAGCTTGCCGCAAAGGGCAGCAGGCCGAAGATCACCGCGCCCAGCAGCGCCAGAAACCCATAGTGATGCGCCGCCCCGGGTGAGAGGTAATGCTCCGCCACCAGCGCGATGAGGCACAGCAGCACAACGGTGGGGATATCCAGCCGCGGCAAAATAAGGTCGGGGCGGAAGGCGCGCAGAAAGACAGCCGCCAGAAGAAGGAGCGTTACCAGCGCCGTCAGCGTCAAAGGAAGGGTCAGTTCACTTTTTTTCATGCATCGTCCTCCCACGGTGTGGCCTGACTGGGCACGTCCACGCCGGTAATGGCGGACACCGCCGCGTTGACGCAGCGTGCCACGGCGCGGCTGCTGACGGTGGCGCCGGAGATAGGCACAATATCCGCCCCCACCTCCGCCTGACCGCGGGTGCGCAGGAACTGGGCGAGGAAACCGTAGTCCGTGAGGATATCGCCGCCGAGCCCCGGCGTTTCGTGGGCGCTTCGCACGGTGAGACCTACCACCTCTCCCCTGTTGTCCACCGCCACCAGCACCGTGATCTCGTGCACGTAGCCCGGACAGGTGACCAGCGCCGCCGTGCCGGTGGCTCCCTCATACAGCGCGCGCACCAATCCGCCGTCCCCTTCTTTTTCCGTAAAGGTGCTGCTGCCGGGCAGCATGGCGCGCAGCTTGGTCTGCAGCTCCTCCTGCGCGCGGATCTGGGTAAGGCCGCGGAAGGAAAAGGCGGCGATGGCCAGCACCAGCGCGGCCAGCAGCGCCGCGCCCAGCGCCAGAAAATGATCGTTCTTCATGCGGCACTTCCTTTCTTCGCACCGAAGCGGCGCGGCGGTGTACAGCGGTCAATGGCCCATGCAAGGCCGTTCATCAGCAAAATGGCGTAGGTGACGCCCTCGGGAAAGATGCCCGTATAGCGAAACAGCACCGTCAGTGCGCCGCAGCCGGCGCCGTAGAGCAGCCGTCCACGGGGCGTGACGGGCGAGGTGGCGTAGTCCGTGGCCATAAAGAAGGCCGCCAGCATCAGACCGCCGGAGAGCAGCTGGCTGAGCATCCACTGCACCGGCGCGTCGCCCCGATGGAGCACCAGCGTCAGCACGGCCACCGTGGCCAGATACGAAGCAGGGATCTGCCACGCGATGACCCGCCGCCACAAAAGATACGCGCCGCCCAGCAGGATGGCCAGCGCCGAGATCTCCCCCACCGAGCCGCGGCACAGGCCCAAAAACAGCTGCCACACGCTCTCCTCCGGCAGGCCGTGGAGGGCCATATGGTGCAGCGGCGTGGCGGAAGTCACTGCGTCGGCGGCGGTATAATCGGTCATCAGCCGCGGGAACACCAGCACCAGCGCCGCGCGGGCCACAAGGGCGGGGTTGAAGACGTTTTGTCCCAGACCGCCGCAGGCCACCTTGCCCACCGTCACGGCCAGCACGCCGCCCAGCGCTGCCAGCCACAAAGGCGCCGCGGGCGGCAGCGTCATGGCCAGCAGGAGACCCGTCACGGCGGCTGAGCCGTCGAGAGTCGTTTTTTCGCGGCCCCACAGCCATTGGGCCGCAAAGGCCGAGGCCGCACAGACAAGGGCCAGATACAGGGCATTCCACCCCAGCTGCCACACGCCCACCGCCAGCGCCGGCAGCAGGGCCAGCAGCACCTGTGCCATCAGCTGCGCGGCGGTGACGCTGTCACGGATATGGGGTGCATCGCCCTCTGTCAGTTTCATATACGTCCCTCCTTCACCAGTTGCTTGGACTTGCGGAACTGCTCGGTCAGGGGCAGCTTGGCAGGGCAGGCATAGCTGCAGCAGCCACAGCCGATGCAGTCGAAAAGATGGAGCCGCTCCAGCTCCTGCCGGTGGCAGGCGTAGCGGTATAGATACAGCGGCTGCAAATGCACGGGGCACACCTGCACGCACCGGCCGCAGCGGATACACGGCTGGGGCTGGGCCGGCATCTGCTGGGGCAGGCACAGCACGCAGTTGGTGGCCTTCATCACGCTGACGCCAAGGTCTGTCTGGGCACGGCCCATCATGGGCCCGCCGCAGATCACAAGGCGGGCATTGACCTGCAATCCGCCGGCCGCGGCCAGCAGGTCGCGGAACGAGGTGCCGATGGGCACCAGATAGTTGCCGGGCTTGCCCACCGCCTGACCGGTAACGGTGACGATGCGCTGCGTGAGGGGTCTCCCCTCCTCCACAGCGCGGTACACGGCATGGCAGGTGGACACGTTAAAAACGGCGCAGCCCACCGCAGACGGCAGCTGGCCTGCCGGTACCTCCCGACCGGTGACGGCACGGATGAGCTGCTTTTCCGCGCCCTGCGGGTAGCGGGTGGGCAGAACAGTCAGCTCGATTTCCGGGAAATCCGCCATGCAGCGGCGCAGACCCTCGATGGCGGTATTCTTGTTGTCCTCCACCGCCAGAACGGTGCGTTTTGGCTGCACCGCCAGGCGCAGCAGCTCCAGTCCCCG